>JAVEDQ010000231.1 GCA_030840885.1 Frankiaceae bacterium | reverse complement strand
CCGACGAGCGCCCCGGTGACCACCGAGAAGATCGCGAATCCTGCGGCCAAGGCGAAGAGCACGATGACCGGTACGTAGGGGTTCAGCACGGCTCTGCCTCCCTTCGGGCGGAGATGAGGTTACGCGGACGGGCTGCCGACCCGGGCCGTGCCACGCGGCCCGGGACGAGCCGGTTTCCGCTGCTGGTGGGCGTCACGGGAGCTCCGGTCATGCGGCCGGCGCGATCTTGGTGAGGCCGTTGATGACGCGGTCCAGCGCGTCCCCGCCCCTCGGGTCGGTGAGGTTCGCGAGCAGCTTCAGCGTGAAGCGCATGAGCAACGGCCGCGGCAGGCCGTAGCGGGTCGCGAGGCGCATCACCTCGGGGTGGCCGATCGCGCCGACGAACCAGCGGCCCAGCGTGTAGTAGCCGCCGTAGCGGGCCGCGAGCGCCCGCGGGTACTCCGCGAGGGCCTTCTCGCGACTCGGCCCGACGGGTCGGCCGAGTGCCTGCGCGACGATCTCGGCCGCAACCTCGGCGGTCTCCATCGCGTAGGCGATGCCCTCGCCGTTGAACGGGTTGACCGCTCCTGCGGCGTCCCCGATCAGCAGCACTCCGTCGCGGTAGTGCGGCTTGCGATTGAAGCCCATCGGCAGCGCGGCGCCGCGGACCGGTCCGTCGAGTTCGACGCCGGCCAGATCCGGGATGCCCTCGAGCCAGCGTCGGAGCAGGTCCTTGTAGTCGACCTTGCCGAAGGCCTCGGAGGTGTTGAGGACGCCGAGGCCGACGTTCACGCGGCCATCGCCGACACCGAAGATCCAGCCGTAGCCGGGCAGCAGCCGACCCTGCTCCCGGGGGCCGTCCCAGAGCTCGAGGTGGCTCTCCAGCCAGTCGTCGCGGGTGCGGGCCTCGCTCGGCAGGTAGCCCCGGACCGCGACGCCCATCGGGCGGTCATCCCGCTTGGAGATTCCGAGGCCGAGGGCGATGCGGGCACTGACGCCGTCGGCGGCAACGGTCAGCGGGGCGCGGAAGGTCTCGCCTGACTTCGTCGTCACGCCGACGACCCGACCGCGGGCGTCGAGGACCGGCCCGGTGACGTTGGTGCCCTCGCGGAGCCGGGCGCCGGCCTTCTGCGCGTGGCGCGCCAGCACCTCGTCGAAGTCGTGGCGGGTACGGACGAGGCCGTGCCCGGGGTAGCTCGCGAGCTCCGGCCACGGCAGCTCGAGCCGGTGGCCGCCACCGAGGATGCGCAGGCCCTGGTTGTGCGCCCAGTCGGAGGTGTCGATGCCCATCGCCACCAGGCTGCGGGTCGCCCGCGGCGTCAGACCGTCGCCGCAGACCTTCTCGCGCGGGAAGGTCGTCTTCTCCAGCAGCAGGACGTCGAGGCCGGCGCGCGCGAGGTAGTAGGCGGCGGTCGAGCCGCCGGGGCCGGCACCGACGACGATGACGTCCGCGTCGAACTCGGCGCTCGCAGAGCCGACGGCACCGGCGACATCGGCGACACCGAAGGCACCGGCGACCGGGGCGGTGCCGGTCGACGGGGGTGTCGACGCGCTCATCGGTCGCCTCTTCTGCTCGCGGGGGCCGTTGCCGTGGTGGCTCCTGCCCCGGTGACGCTGCGTCGCGCCGCCCGACCACCGTCTCCGGGCCGGTCGGAACGCTTCCGCGTGCTCATCTGATACCTCATGTGAAAGTGTTCACTAACGCCAGGGGCCAGTCTAGGCCGACGGAACGGCGACGGGCGCTGCCGCCGGTCGACGAGCTCGGTGCAGCGCCACGATGCCGCCCGAGAGGTTGCGCCACGCCACCTCCGACCAGCCGCTTCGCTGCAACGACGCGGCCAGTCCGGGCTGGTCGGGCCAGGCGCGGATCGACTCGGCGAGATAGACGTAGGCGTCGGGGTTGCTGCTGACCGCTCGGGCCATCGGCGGCAGAGCGCGCATCAGGTAGTCGCGGTAGACGGCGGCGAACGGCCCGAAGGTGGGTGCGCTGAACTCGCAGACGACCAACCGTCCGCCGGGCTTGGTCACGCGCAGCAACTCGCGCAGGCAGGCGGCGGGGTCGGCGGTGTTGCGCAGCCCGAAGGAGATGGTGACGCCGTCGAAGCTCGCGTCGGCGAAGGGCAGGCGCAACCCGTCGGCCGCCGTCAGGGCGAGGGTGGCGGGGCGTCGGCCGGCGAGCTGCCGGGCACCCTGCCGCAGCATGCCGAGGCTGAAGTCGGCCGCGACCACCTGCGCACCTGTCGCTGCGAGCGGGACGCTGCTGGTCGCCGTGCCGGCGGCGAGGTCCAGGATGCGGTGGCCGGGCTTCGGGTCGAGGGCGGCGACGACCTTGCCGCGCCAGCGCCGGTCCTGGCCCAGCGAGAGGACGGTGTTGGTCAGGTCGTACCGCTTGGCGACTCCGTCGAACATCGCCGCGACTTCGGCGGGGTCCTTCTGCAGGGTTGCGCGGGTGGCCGGAGCTGAGCTGTTCGGGCTGACCACGGAGCCCATCCTGCCCGAGCGGGCGGTCAGACCCCGGCGACGAGCGTCCGCACGCAGCGGCCGGACGCGAGCAGTTCCTCGTGGGGGTCGGCCCCGGGGTCGTCGAGGGCGTCCTCGACCGCGAACACCGCGACGTCGGCGCGGGTGCCCTCGCGCAGCACACCGCCGCCGTCCTGCCCGATGGCGCGGGCACCGCCGAGGGTCGCCGCCGCGACCAGGCGTCGCGACAGGTCGTCGACGAGGTAGCCCTGCCGACGCGCCAGAGCGCCGAGCGCCCGCAGTTCGTCGAGCAGGTCCAGCGACGGCGATGAGGCGAGCGAGTCGGTGCCGACGCAGATCGGGTTGCCCTCCTCGAGATGCGCCCGGATCGGCGGCTCGCCGGCCTGCAGGATGACGTTGGAGCGGGCGCACAGCGCCACCGCGGTGCCCGCCGCCCGCAGCAGTGCCCGGTCGTGGGCGTCGAGGTGCACGCCATGGGCCACGTGGACGTCGTCGCCGAGG
>JAVEDQ010000220.1 GCA_030840885.1 Frankiaceae bacterium | reverse complement strand
TCGAACACCGCGAGCACGGCGTCCTGGATCTGCGAGTCCGGGACCTTGCCGGTGCCGAACGTCTCGACGAACAGGCCGACCGGGTGCGCCTTGCCGATGGCGTAGGCGATCTGGACCTCGCAGCGGGTCGCGAGACCCGAGGCGACGACGTTCTTGGCGACCCAGCGCATCGCGTACGCGGCGGAGCGGTCGACCTTGGACGGGTCCTTGCCGCTGAAGGCACCGCCACCGTGGCGGGCCATGCCGCCGTAGGTGTCGACGATGATCTTGCGGCCGGTCAGGCCGGCGTCACCCATCGGGCCGCCGATCTCGAAGCGACCGGTCGGGTTGACGAGCAGGCGGTAGCCGTTCGTGTCCAGGCCGAGCTTGGCGATCTCGGGCTCGACGACGTGCTCGCGGACATCCGGCGTCAGCAGCGTGTCGATGTCGATGTCGGCGGCGTGCTGGCTGGAGACGACGACCGTGTCGAGGCGGACCGGCTTGTTGCCGTCGTACTCGATGGTGACCTGGGTCTTGCCGTCGGGGCGCAGGTAGCCGACGACGCCGTCCTTGCGGACCTTGGACAGGCCGTGGGCGAGCCGGTGCGCGAGTGCGATCGGGAGCGGCATGAGCTCCGGCGTCTCGTCGCAGGCGAAGCCGAACATCAGGCCCTGGTCACCGGCGCCCTGCCGGTCGAGCTCGTCGTCGCTGGACTCGGTCCGCGACTCGAAGCCGTTGTCGACACCCTGGGCGATGTCGGGCGACTGCGCGCCGATGGAGACGCTGACGCCGCACGAGGCGCCGTCGAAGCCCTTCTTGGACGAGTCGTAGCCGATGCCGAGCACGGTGCGGCGGACGATGTCGGCCACCTCGACGTACGTGCTCGTGGTGACCTCGCCGGCGACGTGCACCTGGCCGGTCGTCAGCATCGTCTCGACGGCGACCCGGCTGTGCGGGTCGTCCTTGATCATGGCGTCGAGGATCGAGTCGCTGATCTGGTCAGCGATCTTGTCGGGGTGACCCTCGGTAACGGACTCGGAAGTGAAAAGGCGGCTGGCCACGCTGCTCCTGGCGGTCGCGAACAAAGACGGAATGCGAGCCAGTGTATCGAGTTACTTCTCGTCACGACCGCCGGGGGGCCGCAGACCGCCCACCCGGGCCGCTGTCCGGCGGCCTCAGCGAGGGTCGAGCATCGGGACGGCGAGGTCCCAGATCCGGTGCGCGAGCAGGTCTTTTGTCGTCGCGGGGACCTCCGTTGCGCTGCCGTCGGCGGCCAGCACGACGGCGGCATTATGAGTGACCTCGAAGCCGGCGGATTCCCCGACCTCGTTGACGACCAGCAGGTCCGCGCCTTTGGCCGAGAGCTTCTCGCGCCCGAGATCGAGAACGCTCCGGCCCGGACTCCCGGTTTCGGCCGCAAACCCGACGAGCACCTGCGGTGACCGTCCGGCTCGTCGGTCCGGGTCGCAGAGTTCGGCGAGGATGTCCGGGTTCCGCTCCAGGGCGATCGGCTCCGGCTCGCCGTCCCGCTTTTTGATCTTGTACTGCTGCTGTGCGGCGGGCCGGAAGTCGGCGACAGCGGCGGCCATCACGACCGCGTCGGCGGTCTCGGCGGCCTCGAACACCGCCCGGTGCATCTCGGCGGCGGTGCCGACGCGGACGAGCTCCACTCCGGCCGGGTCGGGCAGGGCGACATTCGCGCTAACGAGCACCACCTCGGCGCCGCGCGCGACGGCAGCACGGGCGACGGCGTACCCCTGCCGCCCGCTCGACCGGTTGCCGAGGAAGCGAACCGGGTCGAGTGGTTCCCGGGTGCCACCGGCGGAGACGACGACACGTCGCCCGGTCAGGTCGGCGTCGGTGCGCCCCCGGCCCAGGATGGAGCGGGCGACCAGGGCGATCTCGTCCGGGTCCGGAAGCCGGCCCTTGCCGGTGTCGACGCCGGTCAACCGGCCGATCGCCGGCTCGATGACGACGTTGCCCCGCCCACGCAGGGTGGCGACGTTCGCCACGGTGGCGGGGTGCTCCCACATCTCGGTGTGCATGGCCGGCGCGAACACGACCGGACATCGCGCGGTGAGCAACGTGGAGGTCAGCAGGTCGTCGGCACGGCCGACAGCAGCCCGGGCGAGCACGTCGGCGGTGGCGGGCACGACCAGCACGAGATCGGCTTCCCGGCCGAGGCGGACGTGCGGCACGTCCTGCACGCCGGTCCAGACGTCGGTGGCGGCAGGTTCACCGGAGAGCGCCGACCACGTCGCCTGTCCGACGAAGTGGAGTGCGGCCTCGGTCGGGACGACCCGGACGCGGTGCCCGCTCTCGGTGAGGTTGCGTAAGACCTCGGCCGCCTTGTACGCGGCAATGCCTCCGGCGACACCGAGGACGACGAACGGCTTGCGCTCGGTTCCCCCGTGCTCGGCCGGGTCCGTCGTCACGAGCAGATCGGTCTCGGGTGGGGCGACGACGGGGTGGTGAGAAGAGTCGTCAGGGGCCGGCGGGGGGCTCGGCGACCTGCTCCGCCGTCAGCATTCCCGAGTTGATCTCGCGCAGCGCGATGCTGAGCGGCTTCTCCTGCGGGTTCGTGGTCTCGACGAGCGGGCCGACGTACTCGAGCAGACCCTCACCGAGCTGGCTGTAGTAGGCATTGATCTGCCGCGCGCGCTTCGCTGCGAAGATGACGAGCTTGTACTTGGCGTCGGCGACGGCGAGCAGCTCATCGATCGGCGGGTTGGTGATGCCGATCGGCGCCGCTGGGGTGCTGCCCACGAATGTCCTCCGAGATGATGTTCCGTGCGGAGCCAACGGCGCGCGCGGGAGAAAGCAAGCTAGTCAAACATCAAAGCTACCAGCCGGTCCGCTGCCGCCTCGATCTCGTCGTTGATGACGACGGCGTCGAATTCGCCTTCGGCGGCGAGCTCGGCCCGCGCGACCTCGAGGCGCTGGCGGATCACCTCGGCCGACTCCGTCCCGCGCAGGTCGAGCCGGCGTTCGAGTTCCTGCCAGCTGGGCGGGGCGAGGAAGACGAGCCTCGAGGTGGGGAGGCTCTCCCGCACCTGGCGGGCTCCCTGGAGCTCGATCTCGAGCAGGGCGCGGACGCCGTCGTCGAGACGCTCCTCCACGGCCGCGCGAGGCGTGCCGTACCAGTTCCCGGCGTAGGACGCGCATTCGAGCAGCTCATTCGCCTGCCGCATGCGCTCGAACTCCGCGACGTCGACGAAGAAGTAGTCGACGCCGTGCCGCTCACCGGGCCGGGGTGAGCGTGTGGTTGCGCTGACCGAGATCCAGATGTCGGGATGCCGGTGGCGAACCGCCTGGACGACGCTGCCCTTACCGACCCCGGAGGGTCCGGACAGCACCGTCAGGCGGGACGCCACCGGCTTCGACGTCGACCGACGTCAGGCGTTGTTCGCGGTGCTGAACTCGGCCACGAGGGCCGCGCGCTGCTTCGCGCCCAAGCCACGTACACGGCGCGTCGGGCTGATCTCCAGACGCTCCATGATCTTGGTCGCCCGAACCTTGCCGACACCCGGAAGGGATTCGAGAACGGCGGAGACCTTCATCTTGCCGATGATCTCGTCGTTGTCGGCGTCGGCGAGGACCGACTCGAGGGTGGCACCGGAGTGCTTCAACCGCTCCTTGACCTCGGCGCGCTGCTTGCGCGCGACGGCGGCCTTCTCGAGTGCGGCTGCGCGCTGCTCGGGAGTCAGTGACGGCAGGGCCACGCGGACATCGCCTCCTTGGTTTGGGGACAGCCGTGTTCTAGCGGTACGAACTCATCCCGGTCTTCGATCTCGCTGCTCCGCAGGCTGCGGGGACAGCGCCGGGTCGTGCCCCGGCTGCGGATACTTCCTACACCCCACAGCAGACGAAATGCGCCATCCTGCGACTCGAACTCTCGGCGCGCCGAAAAATCGCTGAGCAGCAACGACGTCGTACCGCGACCAGACGTCACGGTGCGTCATACGCTCGGCGGGTCGCCGGAACGTGTGAAACGGGGCGGCCTAGGCTTCGGTCGTTCTGTCCTGAACCACACCACCCCCTCAACGGAGACCCTTCGTGGCCGACGACGACGACCCCAACGCGACACGCATCTCCCGTTCGTCCGCCGGCGGCCCGACCCCGTCCCCGTGGGACAAACCCGCGCCGGGCCAGGACGGAAATACATCGGACCTCTACGGCCAGTGGGGCGAGGGTCAGCAGGGCTACCAGCAGCCGCAGCAGGGGTACTACCAGCAGCCCCAGCAGGGCTACCAGCAGCCACAGCAGGGGTACTACCAGCAGCAACAGGGCTACGGCCAGCAGTTCGGACAGCCCGTGCAGCAGGGCTACCAGCAGCCGCAGCAGGGCTACGGACCGCAGGGCTACGGACAGCAGGGCTACGGACAGCAGGCTCAGTACGGCTACGGCCAGCCGACGTTCGGTTCGCCCTACGGGACGACGGGGCGTCCCGGGTCGATCACGGCTGCTGCCGTCATCCACTTCATCTACGCCGGCTTCCTCGGCATCGCGGCGATCGTGTTCCTGATCCTCGGGATCGTGGGAGGCAGTGTCCTCGCGGACGCTTTCAACAGCAACGGTTCCGGGGGCGCCCTGGCCGCCATCGGCATCGTGGTCGCTCTGGTCTTCGGCGCGTTCTGCGCTCTTTTCGTCTTCGTCGGGCTGCACCTGCTCCGGGGGAAGATCTGGGCCCGCATCGTCGCCTTCATCGTGGCCGGCCTGGGCATTCTCGG
>JAVEDQ010000173.1 GCA_030840885.1 Frankiaceae bacterium | reverse complement strand
GACGGCTGGGACTGGTACTTCCCATGGCTCGAACGGCTCAGAGCGCGCCGTTCGCGCACTCAGCGGGCCGAATCACGCAGCCGCTGCAGCGCTCGGACGTCGATGCCATGCTGCCGCTCTCCACCGGGCGTCTCCACGACCACCGGTACTCCCCGCATGGCCGGGTGGACGAACAGCTCGGCGAACGGGTTGACGCCGATGGTCCCGACCCCGATGGGTGCGTGCCGGTCCCGGCCGGAATTCAGCGGGTCCTTCGAGTCGTTGGCGTGCACCAGCCCGAGACGGCCCTTGCCCACGCCCTTGACCAGGGCGTTCAACGTGCGGCGCACTCCGCCGGGACGGGCCAGGTCGTGCCCGGCGGCGTAGGCGTGGCAGGTGTCGAGGCAGACCCCGAGGCGAGGATGACCGTCGAGCACCTCGAAGTAGCTGCTCAGGTCGTCGACGGTGGCGGCGAGCGCCTCGCCACCACCCGCCGTCGGTTCGATGAGCAGCCGCAGGCCGGCCGGCCCCTTCGCCTCCAGCGCGTCGAGCAGGGGGAGCAGCAGCTCGCGGACCTGACGCATGGCGGTCTCGCGGTGTGACGAGTCGACGGCGGAGCCGCTGTGCAGGACCACCCCGAGGGCGCCGAGGTCCGCAGCCCGACCGAGGGCGTGCTCGAGCGAGGCGACAGACCGCTCGACCGTCGTCGGGGTCGGCGAGCCCAGGTTGATCAGGTACGGGGCGTGCAGGAAGACCGGCATCCGCTCCGCGTCGCAGGCGGCGCGGAACTCGGCGTCCTGCACCGGGTCGCCCGCCGAGAGCGACCAGCCGCGTGGGTTGCCGACAAAGATCTGCATGGCTTGGGCGTTGACGCGCTTGGCGTAGGCCAGCGCCCCGCGTACCAGGCCGGAGCCGGTCGGGACATGGGCGCCGACAGGTGACGGCTTGCGCGGGGGCACGAAGTGGCGGACGTCGAGGTCAGGCGAGTACGACGGTGATCTGCGATCCGCGGCGGGCTTTCGTCCCGGCGGAGGGGACGGCACGCGCGACGAAGCTGTCGAAACCTGGCACGTTGAGAACTCTTACCCGAAAACCGAGCCCCTGGAGCGTCGCGATGGCACTGGATCGGGTCTGACCGACGACGTTCGGGATCTCGATCAGTTCCGGCCCGAGCGAGTAGACCAGCGACACCTCCTGCTTGCGCCGCAGTTCGGCGGCCGGCTGGAGTTCGGTCACCTGGTTCAGCGGCACGGTGTCGCTGTAGATCCCGCGCCGATTGACGCGCAGCCCGAGTCCTTGCAGGGTGCGCTCGGCGTCGGCCACCGGCTGGCCGACGACGTTCGGGGCGACCACCGGCGCCGGTCCGTCGCTGACGACCAGCCCCACCGGCGTCCCGGGCCGGAGAACCGCTCCGGCCGCGGGATCGGACGCGACCACGGTCTCGGCCGGGATGTCGTCGTCGAAGGCGCGGGTCACCGGCCCGACCTCCTGCTTCTGCGTCCCGAGGGCGGCCACGGCCTCGCCGTAGGGACGGCCACGCAGCGGCACCAGGGTGTAGCGCTCCGGGCCGCGGGAGACGCGCAGGCTCACGCGGGACCCCTGGTCCACGTGGTCACCGGCAGCAGGTGAGGTCACCGCGACGGTGCCGCGGGGAGCGGTCTCGCTGTACTCGTCGGCTCCTCGCACCACCGTGAAGCCGTGCGCGCGCAGCCGACTCTCCGCCGCCACCGGGTCGAGCGCAGCCGTCTGCGGGACCTCGATGCCGCGACCGGCGACCACCCACCACACGCTCCCGACCGCGAGGAGGGTCACGAGCACGAGCGCGATCCAGGTCAGGGTGGCCGGGCGCAGTCGCCGCAACCGGGCCAGGGGTGCGAAGGCGCGCGACCGCCGGGAACCGCGGGTGTCGGCCGACGCAGCATCGTCGTCCGCGACGTGATCGTCGACGTGCTGGTCGTCGAGGTTCTCGTCGTCGAAGGTCTCGAGCTCGTCGTCATCCGGTGTCGGACGACCCTTGGCGAGATCGACCGGGTCGGTGCGCTGCGCGTCACGGGTGGAGCGACGCGGAGCGTCGACGGTAGTCGCGCCTTCCGCACGGACAGCCCGCAGCTTGCCGTCCGCGCCTCGGGTGAAGCGGACGGTGGGGGCGCGCACCTCACCGCCGCGCTGACCGATCTCATCGGTGTCGTCGGCGGTCTCGTCGTCGCTCTCGGGCGCGGCAGCAGGTGCGGAACCGGCTGCGACGGGCAGCAGGACACGGCGCAGGCGCACCCCGCGCGCCGGAGGGAGCCCGGCGGCGACCTCGCGCAGGTCGACGAGCAACGCGCCGGCGTCGCGCGGCCGGTCGTCCGGGTCCGGCTCGGTGGCCTGCAGCACGAGGTCGTCGAGGTCCTCACCGATGCCCGGGACGAAGGTCGACGGTGCCGGCACCCGGTCGTGCAGGTGCTGGTAGGCCACGGAGATGGCGGTGTCGCCCTCGTAGGGCGGGCGACCGGTCAGGACCTCGAAGAGCAGCACACCGCAGGCGTAGACGTCGGTACGGGCGTCCGCGACCCCACGTCGGACCTGCTCCGGCGCGAGGTAGGCGACGGTGCCGAGCAGCAGGCCCGTCGTCGCGGTGATGGGCGACTGGTCGACGGCCCGGGCGAGCCCGAAGTCACCGACCTTGATAGAGCCGTCGTGCCCGATGAGGACGTTCTCCGGCTTGACGTCGCGGTGCACGTAGCCGGCCGCGTGCGCGGTGGCCAGCGCGCGGACCACCGGCTCGAGGACGGCGACGGCCTCCTCCGGCGGGAGGCTGCCCTCGTTGCGCAGCACCTCGCGCAGCGTGGAACCGTCGACCAGCTCCATGACGAGGAAGACGACGGTGCCGTCCTGGCCCTGGTCGCTCACGTTGACGACGGTCGGGGACGACAACCGGGCCGCGGCTTTCGCCTCGCGTCGGAAGCGGGCGACGAACTGCTCGTCGGCGGCGAGTGCCGGGTGCATCACCTTCACCGCGACCGGCCGGTCGAGCCGGGTGTCCACGGCTGCGTAGACCGTGGCCATACCCCCGGTCGCCAGCCGGCGTCGAACGGCGTAGCGGCCGTCGAGGAGCCGCCCGAGCAGCGGATCCGCGACGGTCGTGGACATGGCAGGAGTGTAGGAGCAGCAGCTCGGTATCCCGCCCGGTCGAGGGTTGTTCGGCGTGCCGTCACTGGAGCGCACGTCCGGTGAGAGGCTGCGGACGTGGATGAGCATCCGAACCCTGAGACCCCGCGCTGGCGCCTGCTGTCGCTACCGCCGCTGCCGTTGGAGGCCGTGGCCGGGCTCGTCGGTGACCTGCCCATCGACGTCGTCGCCCCGACGATCGCGACGCGGGCGGACCTGATCGAGGCGATCGCGGACGCCGAACTCCTGCTCGGCGACTGGCGGACGGCAGCGCCCGGACTCGACGCAGACCTGGTGCGGGCGGCTCCCCACCTGGCCTTCGTCCAGCAGCCCAGCGTCGGGGTGCAGGCGCACGACGGCGACGCCCTGGCCGCGGCCGGCGTCGCGCTGTCCAACGTCGCGGCGTTCAACGCCGCCAGCGTTGCGGAGTGGGCGATCGGGGCGCTGCTGGCGCTGGCCCGCCTGATGCCGTGGGCACAGGACGAAGTGCGGGCCGGGCGCTGGCCGCAGACAGAGGTCGTCCAGCGGGGGGCTGTCGAGATCGCCGGTCGTCGCGTCGGTCTGGTCGGCTTCGGTGCCATCGGTCAGGCCATGGCCGTGCGTCTGGCGGCCTTCGGCTGCCCGGTCTCCTACTGGTCGCGTCGGCAGCGGCCACCGGAGCAGGAGGGCGCCGCGACGTACGTGGCCGACCTCGCCGAGCTGGTTGCGGGCAGCGACGTCCTGGTCAACGCGGTCGCCTTCACGCCCTCGACGCGGGGCCTGCTCGGGCGGGATCTGCTCGAACGGCTGCCGTCCGGCGCGCTGCTGGTCAACGCGAGCCGCGGCGGGATCGTGGACGAGGATGC
>JAVEDQ010000125.1 GCA_030840885.1 Frankiaceae bacterium | reverse complement strand
CCCGTGAGCAGAGGCAGGTCAGGTATGCAGGTCGTCGAGCTGGACCCGGAGGACCCCACGCTGGCCGAGGTGCTGCCGGTGCTGGCCGAACTGCGCCCCCACCTCGACCTCGACACCTTCCGCGAGGTCTACGCCGAGGGCTGGTCGCAGGGTCTGCGCTTCAGCGCCCTGTTCGACGAGGACCAGTGCGTGGCCGTCGCCGGTTGGCGGGTCATCGCCTGCACTTCGAGCTTGCGCAAGCTCTACGTCGACGACCTCGTGACCGCCGCCGCTTTCCGGTCCGCCGGACACGGCCGGATGCTGCTGAGCCACCTGCACCGCGTCGCCGCCACCGAGGGTTGTTCGGTGCTGGACCTCGACTCCGGCACCCAGCGCGTCGACGCCCACCGCTTCTACGAGCGGGAGGGCCTCCACGTGACGGCGCTGCACTTCGCCCAGTCCGTCGCGCCCCAGCCGGCGGAGCCGCTGCACCCGGAGCGGGTGGACGAGGCCCGCCACCCGGGCTGATTCAGGCGTCGATCAAGTCAGGCGCGTAGCCGGGCCCCGACCTGCCGGGCCGCAACGCCGACGGACGCATCCCGCAGCTCGTTGACCTGCTCGGCGGTGAGCGTCCGGTCGGGCGCCCGCCAGCGGAGCCGGTAGGCCAGGGACCGCTCCCCGGGTCCGATCTGGTCGTAGACGTCGAACAGCGCAACCGACTCCAGCAGCGGCCCGGCCCCGGCTCGTAGCGCGGCGTCGACGCGGGAGGCCCCGACGTCGGCGGCGACGACCAGCGCGACGTCCCGGTCGGCGGCCGGGTAGGGCGAGACGGGCGGCACCTCGACCGCCGGCCCGACCGCAGCGGTGAGCCGGTCGAGATCGAGTTCGAGAGCGCAGGTGCGCTCCGGAAGCTCCCACGCGGCGACGACGCGGGGGTGCAGCTCACCGGCGTGGCCGATCACCTCGACGGTGCCAGGCGTGTGGAGCCGGAGTTCGGCACACCGGCCCGGGTGCCAGGGCGCCACGGCCGCCGGCGCGACCTCCAACGCCGCCCCGACCGTGCGAGCCAGCAGCTCGGCGGTCGCGACGGCGTCGGACCAGTCCGCTGCCCGGCCCGGACCCCACCACCCGGCCGGCTCGCGCCGTCCGGCGAGGACGACGGCGACGTGGCGGGGCTGGTCGGGCAGGGCGTCGTCGAGGGCGGCGAGCTCGGCGTCGGTCGGACGGCCAGCCACTCCCGGCACCGCTGCGGTCAGATGGGTGCCGGGGCGGGTCCGGAAGACGGTGCCGATCTCGGCCAGCGCCACGTCCGCGTTGCCCCGTCCGACGTTGCGGGCGGTCGCGGTGAGCAGGCCGGGGAGCAGCGTGGTGCGCAGCTCCCGCTCGTCCTCGGCCAGCGGGTTCGCGACGCGCGGTGCGGCGCGACGCGGGTCGTCGGCATCGAGACCGAGCCGGTCGGCGACGTCGGCGGCCAGGAAGGGCAGCAGCATGACCTCGGCGAAACCGGCGTCGGCCAGCGTGTCGGCCACCCGGCGGCGCAGCCGCTGTGGGGTCGTCAGGCCACGGCCCGCGACCGCACGCGGCAGCCGGATCGGGATGGTCTCGTAGCCCTCGAGCCGCGCGATCTCCTCGACGAGGTCGGCCGGCCGCTCCAGGTCGTAGCGCCAGGTCGGCGGGACCACCTGCAGGTCCATGTCGGTGTCGCCGTCGCCGTCGCCGCCGCCGCCGTCGACGGTCACGGTGCATCCCAGCGAGGTCAACCGGTCGGTCTGCACCTCGACGGGATAGGCCCGGCCGACCAGCCGCTCGGCCTCCGTCAGCGGCAACGACACCGGCCGAGGCGCCGACGTGGCGTCCACGTCGGTGCCGCGCGGCTCGGCGGTCGCGCCGCCGAGCTCGGTGAGCATGCGGATCGCCACCTCCGCGGCGTACGGAGCCAACGCCGGGTCGACGCCGCGCTCGTAGCGGCGCGAGGCCTCCGAGGGCAACCCGAGCCGACGCGCGGTCCGCGCGACCGACGTCGGATCGAAGCAGGCCGACTCGACGAGCACGTTGGTGGTCTGCGCACCGACCTCGGTACGGGCGCCGCCCATCACCCCGGCGACGGCGACGGGACCGGCGTCGTCGGCGATGACGAGGTCCGCCGGATCGAGGTGGCGGGTCACGCCGTCGAGCGTCACGATCGTCTCCCCCGCCGTGGCACGGCGGACGACGATCGCGCCCTGCAGCTTGTCGCGGTCGAACGCATGCAGGGGCTGACCGAGCCCGAGCAGGACGGCGTTGGTCACGTCGACGGCGAGCGAGATCGAGCGCATCCCGGCGAGCGCCAGCCGGGCGGCGAGTGCCGGCGGAACCGGGGCGGTCGGGTCCAGGCCGGAAACCTCCCGGGCGACGTAGCGCGAGCAGCCCTCGGCGTCCTCGACGCGGACGGGGTAGCCGCCGTCGAGCTGCGGCAGCTCGACGTCGGCGGGATCCGCGAACGGCAGCCCGAAGGCGATCGCGAGCTCGCGGGCCACGCCGCGGTGGGAGAGCGCGTAGCCCCGGTCGCTGGTGATCTCGAGGTCGAGCACGCTGTCCGGCAGGCCGACGAGGGCCGCGAAGTCCGTTCCGACCGGGCTGTCGGGCGCGAGCACGAGGATGCCGCGGTGGTCGTCGCCGATGCCGAGCTCGCGGGAGGAGCAGATCATGCCGTCGGAGGTCCGGCCGTAGGTCTCCCGCGCCGCGATGGCGAACCCGCCGGGCAGCACCGCGCCGGGGAGCGCGACCGGCACGTGGTCACCGACGACGAAGTTGGTCGCTCCGCAGACGATGCCGCGGGGCTCGGACCCGGACCCCTCTGGGCCGACCGCCATCGTCACGAAGCGGATCGGCTTCTTGAAGCCGGACAGTTCCTCGATCTCGAGGACCTCGCCCACGACGACGCCGCCGAGTTCGGTGCCGGCCTGCTCGATCGTCTCCAGCTTGAGGCTGGCGCGGGTCAGCGCGTCGCCGCAGGCGGCGGCGTCGGGAAGGCCGGGGACGAGCTCGCGGAGCCAGGAGTGGACGACGCGCATCAGAGGTCCTCTCCCGCGTCAGCTGCATCGGCGGCAGGGACGGGACG
>JAVEDQ010000124.1 GCA_030840885.1 Frankiaceae bacterium | reverse complement strand
GTCCACCGGTGGGATCGGTCGGCACGTGCAGACCCTGGGCGTCTCTCTCGTCGACCGCGGTGACTACGTGACCACGGTCGGCCCGGCCGAGACGTTGGAGCGGTTCCCGCCACCCGGTCAGCGGTTCCCGGAGCTGACCGTGAGGATTGTCCTCGGGGCCGTGCGGCGGCAGCGCGCCGACGTCGTCCACGCGCACGGTGTCCGCGCCGGACTCATCGCCGCGGTGGCACTGTTGGGACGCCGGGTGCCGCTGGTCGTGACGTGGCACAACCTGGTGGGCACCGGCGGGCGTCTCGGGATGCTCGCCCAGCGGTTCGTCGCCCGGCGCGCCGGGGTGTCGCTGTGCGTCTCGCCCGACCTCGTCGAGCACGTGCAGCGGCTGGGCGGGCGGGCGCGGCTCGCGCCGGTCGGCGGCTCGCGTCGGGTGCCGAGTGGGCGTTCCGTCGACGCCGTCCGCGCCGAACTCGGCGTAAGCGCGGACGAGCAGCTCGTCCTCGCGGTCGCGCGGCTCAACCGCCAGAAGGGGCTCGACGTGCTGCAGACCGCCGCCGAACAGCTCGGGACCGGCGTCCGGGTCGTCGTCGCCGGCGACGGCCCGGAGCGGGATCGGCTGGGGCCGCCGCTGCACCTGCTCGGAGCCCGGGACGACGTCGCCGACCTGCTGGCCGCCGCCGACGTCGTCGTGCTGCCCTCGCGCTGGGAGGGCAGCCCCTTGGCCGCGCACGAGGCGCTGCTGGCCGGCAAGCCGCTCGTCGCGACCGCGGTCGGCGGCGTACCGGCGCTGGTCGGTGACGCCGATCCGCCGCCGGCGGTGCTCGTCCCCGCCGAGGACCCGGAGGCGCTGGCCGTTGCGCTGCAGCGGCTGCTCGACGATCCCGCGGAGCGGGACGAGTTGGCCGGGCGGGCGCTGGTCCGCGCCGCGGCATGGCCGGACGCGGCCCGTACGGTCGCCGTCGTGCGCGAGACCTACGTCGAACTCCTCTCCGGAGGTCGTGCGTGAGTACCGCCCGCCGCCGCTCCGCCCTCCTGCTCGTGGTGGCGCTCGTCGCCGTGTTCGTGAGCGGACTCCTCGGCCGCGCCCAGGCGGCCCAGCCGTTCTCCCCACCGACCGGCCTCGAGGGCCCCCCGAGCGCCGTCCACCCGGTCGTCGTCGTCGGCGTCGACGGCCTGACCTGGGACCAGATCGACCCCCGCACGACCCCGACGCTCTGGGCGCTCGCGCAGAGCCGGCCGTCGGGACTGCTCGCCGGACGGGGCGCCGACGAGCCGACGACCGCACTCGACGCCTGGGCGAGCATCTCGGCCGGTAACCGCGCCCGGGCCCACGACCTCCCCGAACCGCTTCCTGAGTCGGGCGCGGGGTCCCCGGCCCAGGACCCCGGCGTCGCGGTCGCGCAACGGCAGACCGCCCCGGCCCGTACCGGCGCGAAGGTCGGCGCACTGGCCGACGCGCTCGGAGGACGCTGCATCACCGCCGTCGGCGGCCGCGGGGCGCAGCTCGCTGCCGCGAACTCGCGCGGCCAGGTCGGTGGCCAGATCTCGCCCGGCAGCTCGGCCTGCCCCGTCGTCCTCGTGCAGAGCCCGAACGCCGCCGCCGCTGAGACCGAGGTCGCCAGCCGCCGGTCGTCGGCGTTTCTTCTCCTCGTGGTCGGCCTCGGAGACGTCGACGCGGACGGAAAGGCCAGCAAGCCGGCCCACCTGCACGCCGCCCTCGCCGACGAGGCCGACGATTCCCGGCCGTCGCCCGGTCGGTTGAGCTCGGGCAGCACCCGACGCGCGCCCTACGTGCAGGCGATCGACATCGCCCCCACGGTGCTGCGGGCCTTCGGCGTCGTCCCGCCGCCGTCGATGGTCGGCCAGCCGTGGACGCTCTCCGACGTCGGCTCCTTCGACCCCGCGGCCTATCGGCAGGCCGACGAACGGGCCCACTTCATGCCGACCGCGGTGCTCGGTGTCGTCCTACCGCTCGTCGTGGTGTTCGTGCTCGTCCTCGGGTTGGCAGCGCTGCTGGCGTGGCGCGGCCGGCGTGAGCTCGCCTGGTCGGTGGCGCTCTGGGACAGCCGCATCGCCGCCGCGATCCCGCTCGCCACCTTCCTCGCCCGCCTGTTCCCCTACGAGTCGTGGGGATCCGGCGGGCTGCCGACCCTGGCCGCGCTGTGGGGGCTGATCCTGGCGTGGGTCGCCGTCATCCTGCTGCTCTGCCGCAACCGCGTGGCGTGGGTGGCGGTGGCGACCGCCGTCGGGCTCGGCCTCGACGTCCTGCTCGGGGCACCGCTGCAACTGCACAGCGTCCTCGGCTACTCGGCCCTGGTCGCAGGTCGGTTCGCCGGGCTGGGCAACCCCGCCTTCGGCGCCTTCGCCGCTGCCGTGCTGCTCAGCGCCATGCTCGCCGCCGGTGCGCTCGGAAGCGGTGCCCCCAGCGACAGTGTTCCGAGCGACGGCGTCTCGCCGCACCGCACCCGCCCTGTGCTGGCGGTGGCGGGCATCGCCCTGCTGGCGATCGTGGTCGACGGCGCGCCGATCTTCGGCAGCGACGTCGGGGGAGTCCTCTCCCTCGTCCCCGCCTTCGCGCTGTTGGGCTGGGCGGCCGCGGGCCGTCGCGTCCGCATCCGGACGCTGTTGGGGGCGGGCCTGGCCGCCGTGGCCGTCCTGGTCGTGTTCGCCGCCCTGGACCTCGCGCGCGATCCGGACAGCCGCACGCACCTGGGCCGCTTCGCCTCCGACCTGCTCGCGGG
>JAVEDQ010000113.1 GCA_030840885.1 Frankiaceae bacterium | reverse complement strand
CCTCGGCGCCGATCGCGAGCGAGACCGGGTTGAACGGGTTGTCCAGCGACCCCATCGGCGTCGACTTGGTGATCTTGCCCTGCTCGGAGGTGGGCGAGTACTGGCCCTTGGTGAGCCCGTAGATCCGGTTGTTGAACAGCAGGATCTTGAGGTTGACGTTGCGGCGCAGCGCGTGGATCAGGTGGTTGCCGCCGATCGAGAGCGCGTCGCCGTCGCCGGTCACGACCCACACGTTGAGGTCGGGGCGGGACGTCGCGAGCCCGGTCGCGATCGCCGGCGCGCGGCCGTGGATCGAGTGCATGCCGTAGGTCTCGACGTAGTACGGGAACCGCGACGAGCAGCCGATCCCGGAGACGAACACGACGTTCTCGCGCTTGAGGCCGAGCTCCGGGAGGAAGCCCTGCACGGTGGCGAGGATGGCGTAGTCGCCGCACCCCGGGCACCAGCGGACGTCCTGGTCGGACGTGAAGTCCTTGCGCGTCTGCTTCTCGTCGGTCTTGGGGACGAGGTCGAGCAGCCGGTTGCCGAGCACGGCAGGATCGTTGGTCAGCGTCATCGCGCGAGCTCTTCCTGGATGGCGGCCTCGAGCTCGGCCGCCTTGAACGGCAGCCCCCGGACCTGGTTGAAGCCGACGGCGTCGACGAGATAACGACCGCGGATCAGCAGCAGCAGCTGACCGAGGTTCATCTCCGGGACGAGCACGCGGCGGTAGCTGCGCAGCACGTCGGCCGTGTTCGCCGGCATCGGGTTGAGGTGGCGCAGGTGGGCGTGGGCGACCTTGCCGCCGTTGTTCCGGACCCGGCGGCACGCCGCGGCGACCGGCCCGTAGGTGGAACCCCACCCGAGGACGAGCAGGTCCGCACCGTCACCCGAAGACGCACTGGGGTCGTCGACGGCCAACGGCTCGATGTCGTTCGCGATGCCGTCGATCTTGGCCTGCCGCAACCGGACCATGCGGTCGTGGTTGTCGGTGTCGTAGCTGATGGCGCCGGTGCCGTCGGCCTTCTCCAGCCCGCCGACGCGGTGTTCGAGGCCGGGCGTACCCGGGACGGCCCATGGGCGGGCAAGCGTCTCCGGGTCACGGAGGTAGGGCCAGAACTCGGTGCCGTCGGGGGAGTTGAGCTCGGTCGCGAATTCGACGGTCAGGTCGGGCAGGTCGGCGAGGGCCGGCAGTTGCCACGGCTCGCTGCCGTTGGCCAGGTAGCCATCGGACAGGAACATCACCGGGGTGCGGTACTTGGTCGCGATGCGGGCGGCCTCGATGACGGCGGCGAAGCAGTCGGCGGGCGACTGGGCGGCGATCACCGGCAGCGGGGCCTCGCCGTTGCGACCGAACATGGCCTGCAGCAGGTCGGACTGCTCGGTCTTGGTCGGGAGGCCCGTGGACGGGCCGCCGCGCTGGATGTCGCAGATCAGCAGCGGCAGCTCGAGCGCCACCGCCAGGCCGACCGTCTCCGACTTCAGCGAGACACCGGGGCCCGAGGTCGTCGTCACGCCGAGCGCCCCGCCGAAGGCCGCACCGAGGGCGGCGCCGACTCCGGCGATCTCGTCCTCGGCCTGGAAGGTCCGCACACCGAACTTCTTGTGCTTGCTGAGCTCGTGGAGGATGTCGGAGGCCGGAGTGATGGGGTACGACCCCAGGAACAACGGCAGGCCGGACAGCTGCGAGGCTGCGACGAGGCCGTAGGCGGTGGCGAGGTTGCCGGAGATGTTGCGGTAGGTGCCCTGCGACATCACCGCAGGGGCGACCTCGTAGGACACCGAGAACGACTCGGTGGTCTCGCCGTAGGCGTGCCCGGCCTTGAAGGCCCGGACGTTCGCCTCGGCGATCTCGGGTCGTTTGGCGAACTTGGCGCGCAGGAACGACTCGGTGCCGTCGGTCGGCCGGTGGTACAGCCAGCTCATCAGCCCCAGCGCGAACATGTTCTTCGCTCGCTCGGACTCCTTCTTGTTGACCCCGTCCAGGGCCCCGACGGCCTCGATGGTCATCGACGTGAGCGGCACGCGGTGGACGCGGTACTCGTCGACGGTGCCGTCCTCGAGCGGATTGGTGGCGTAGCCCGCCTTCTTCAGGTTGCCCCGGGTGAAGGCGTCGGTGTTGACGACGAGATCCGCGCCGCGCGGCAGGTCCTTCAGGTACGCCTTGAGCGCCGCCGGGTTCATCGCCACCAGCACGTCGGGCTCGTCGCCGGGCGTCAGGATGTCGTGGTCGGAGAAGTGCAGCTGGAACCCGCTGACCCCGGCGGGGGATCCGGCAGGCGCGCGGATCTCGGCCGGGAAGTCCGGCAGCGTCGACAGGTCGTTGCCGAACGCGGCGGTCTCGGAGGTGAACCGCTCACCGGTGAGCTGCATGCCGTCACCGGAGTCACCCGCGAAGCGGATGACGACCCGCTCGACCTGGCGGATCTCCTTGGCGACGGGTGCGGCGGCACCAGCTGCTGCGGCCGGGTTGTCCGAGGCCGACGTGCCGACGGTGGACAGGTCGGACGTCGTGTCGGTCATCTGGTGTGGAACCCCCTCAAGGCTGACCCGATTCTACGGGCCGTTTCGCTGCGGTTACGCCTGCTCGCCTGGGGCGCGGGCGACGTCACGACGGTGGTCGGAGGTGCTCGTGCCGCGGGCCGGGCCGGACGTCTCCCGCCGCCTTCGGTACAGCAACCGCCCGGAGCGGAAACTTCCGAACCGGCGGCCCTAGGCTGGGCGATGTGACGGAACCATCGGCGGCGCGGCTCTCGCTGGGCGACGGCCGTGCGGTAGCGGTCTACAACGTGCCGGAGCTGTCGGGCGGCCTCGCGGACTCTTCGGCGACGTCGGCCACCGGGTCGGCCACCGGGTTGGCCTCGGGGGAGCGCCCGCAGCTCGCGACCTTCAACGCCGGGCTGGCCTGCTGCGCACTCGAGGCGACGGTGGCGACGACGGCCGCGACATCCGAGGCCGACGCGGAGGTCCTCGCCCGGATGCAGCCCTACTCCGAGGGTGCGCGCGGCGCGGAGGTGCTGGTGGTCAGCGGCACGGTCACCGACGCGATGGCACCAGCGGTCCGCCAGCTGTACGAGCAGCTCACCGGCCCGCGCTTCGTCGTGTCCTACGGCGCCTGCTCGAACTCGGGCGGCCCCTACTGGGACTCCTACGCCGTGACCAAGGGCGTCGACCAGATCGTCCCCGTGGACGTCTACGTTCCGGGTTGCCCACCTGGCCCCCAGGCACTGCTGGACGCGGTGCGGGCGCTGCCGAAGGCGCGGGCGGCATGACCGACGACGAGACCGTCGAGATCAGCCAGTGGGCGGCAGCGGTCCGCGCCGCGCGGGACGAGGGCTTCGGCTACTTCGACTGCCTGTCGGTCACCGACGGCGGTGACGGCAGCGTCGGCCTCCGGCTGCATCTATGGGACCGCGAGCGGCGCCGGCACCGTCACCTGCTCACCACGGTGCCGGCTGCCGACGGACCGGTGGTGGACTCGGTGGCCGACGTCTTCGCCGGAGCCGGCTGGCACGAGCGGGAGGCCGCCGAGATGTTCGGCCTGCGTTTCCGCGGAGCACCCGACGAGCGGCCGCTGCTGCTCGCGGACGGCTTCGTCGGGCATCCGCTGCGCAAGGACTTCGCGCTCGCGAGCCGTGCCGTGCAGGAGTGGCCCGGGGCGCACGAACCCAACGAACACGGCCCGGCGGCGCGGCCCCCTGGTCGGCGTCGGCCGAGTGCGCCGGGTGTGCCGGACTTCCCGATCGCCGACGTGCAGGAGGGTGCTCCATGAGCGGATCCGACGCCGGACCCCCGCCCCGCAGCCG
>JAVEDQ010000094.1 GCA_030840885.1 Frankiaceae bacterium | reverse complement strand
GCGCTGACCCTCGCGGAGACGCTCGCGGCGTTCCCGCAGGAGACGATGCTCGCCGACCGACGAGCCGCGCTCGACGGCGTCGGACTTCCGTTCGCCGACGGTCTCGACCTGGAGCGTCGCCTCGGCGGCGCGACCGTGGGGGTCGGCTTCACGGGCGCGCAGCGGTTCGCCGCCGGCGCCGGCAGGGGAGGTGCGGCTGAGTCACCGTCGCCCTGACGGCCCACGGCCGCCAGCCAGGGTCAGTCCTTGTTCGGCGCCTCGCGCACGAGCGGTCCGATCGGCGAGTCGTCCAGATTGGCGAGCAGGTCGCGGGCGTCCTCGTAGACCGCGACGGCTCCGGCCTCTTCCAGCGCCTGGCGGCTGATGCCACCGGTCAGCAGGGCGATGCAGGACAGCCCGGCCTTCCCGGCGGCCTGCACGTCCCACACCGTGTCCCCGACCATGATCGCGTGCTCCGGGTCGGTGGCGGTCTGCTCCAGCGCGGCCTGCAGGATGTCGGGCTCGGGCTTGGCGTTCTCGACGTCGGCGGACGAGGTCACCGTAGCCAGCGCGTCCTCGATGTCGAGGGCGTTCCGCAGCGCGGCCAGCTCGTCGGCGCTCGCGCTGGTGGCGAGCACGACCTCCGCACCTCGGTCGCGGATGGCCCGCAGCAGGTCCTGCGCGCCGGCGGTGGCGGTCATGAGGCCGTAGAAGCCCGAGTAGTACTCGGCGTGCGCCGCCTGCAGCACGTCGTCGCGGGAGGTGTCGCGGTCGGGCGCCAGTTCGTCGATGAGCTGACCCGAACCGAGCCCGATGCGGCGGTGGACGTCGACCATCGCGACCTGGTGCCCGTTCTGCTTGAAGGCACGGAACCAGGCGACGGCCTGGAAGTAGTTGGTGTCGACGAGGGTGCCGTCGACGTCGAACAGGACCGTGGGACGTCGGGAGTCGGCGGCGCCGGAGGAACTCATGAGCTACCTGTTCCCCAGCTGCCCGGCCCATGCCTGGCCCGGAACGTGACCCACGCAACGTGGAGCCGGTTAGCAGCCGACCCGTCGACCCGACCTTCGGGACGAATGCGGACGAGCGGACGGCACCGGCTGGACGCCGCTGCGGCGAAGGCCGACGATGGCGGCTGGTTCGCGATCTCCTCGAGCGCCGCGGACCAGGAGGGTTGACGAGCATGATCCTCGAGACGAGCCGGATCCGCATCCCGGCCGAGTCCGACCAGGCGACGATCGTGCGGCAGTTCGTGCGCCTGGCCTGCCACCGCTACGGGTGTGACGCTGAGGCGGACAACGTCCTGCAGGTCACCGACGAGCTGCTGTCCAGCGCCATGGGGCATGCGCACCACGCTGACGACACGCTCGAAGTCGGCATCGTGCCCACGCAGCATGGGGTCCGCGTCGAGATCTGCGACTGCACTGCACCGGGCGAGCCCAGAGTGGTCACGGCAACGCCATCGAACGGGCGGGAGGACGAGCGGCAGGGCCTGCGCATCGTCGCGTCACTGGCGCACGAGTGGGGCATCGACGAGCTGGCCACGGGCACAACGCTGTGGGCTGAGATGGACACCCACGCGTGACGGTGGCCGTCTCGGCCGACCGGTCGCGTGACGTAGCGAGCCGGGGGTAGGTCCGCCTCATGGCGCACCACCCAGAAGGCATCGACCCCACGCGGTTGAGTGACGACGACCTCGCCCGCGAGGTCTCGCACCTGCACGCGACCCGTCACGAGACCTTCCTCGCCGGCAGCGAGGACGCCCTGGAGGCACATACCGGCCGGATGCTCGCCCTCGAGGCCGAGTACCTTCGCCGTTTCCCCGATCGGTCGGCACCGGACCCGCTGCGCACCCGCGCGGGCAGCCGGGCCGCGGCCGGCCAGGACTGACCGTGACCGAGCCGGTCGATCCGTCGGTGCTCGAGCAGGCGAACGAGGCCGACGTGCAGGAGCAGGCGCAGGAGCAGGCCCCCGACACTCCCGAGGGCGACGAGGGCGTTCTGGCGAGCTCGTCGAACGAAGTGGACGACTTCGACGCCTCCGAGCAGGGCCGCGTCGTCGAGCTGGACCCAGAGGAATACCGCTGAGCGGTCTTACTCATGGGACGGCGTTCGGGGGGCATGACCTCCCCGGGCTGGAGCAGCGGCTGTGATTGGCTGACTTCGGAGCGGGGTGCCACCCGTAAGCGACGATTTCGGGAGGTTGGGTGTCGGCGCACTCGGTCGCGGGCCCGTCGGACGGCGTGACGCCGTCCGGGCGCGCGACCTCGCGGGTAGCGCCCTCCGGCCGCGCGACCCGGTTGTCGCGCCCGGCCCGCCGTCGCCAACTGCTCGGTGCCGCCCGCCAGGTGTTCGTCGCGCAGGGCTACCACGCGGCCGCCATGGACGAGATCGCTGAGCGCGCCGGGGTCAGCAAACCGGTGCTCTACCAGCACTTCCCGAGCAAGCTCGAGCTGTACCTGGCGTTGCTGGACGTGTCGGCGGGCGAACTCGTCGACCGGGTCCGGCAGGCGCTGGGGTCGACGACGGACAACGCGCTGCGGGTCCGGCGCTCGATCCAGGCCTACTTCGATTTCGTCGATGACGACAACGGCGCCTACCAGCTGGTGTTCGAGTCCGACCTGCGCAGCGAGCCGGCGGTGCGGACGCGGGTCGAGGGCAGCCTCTCGCAGTGCGTCGAGGCCATTGCGACCACCATCGCCGCCGACACCGGCGTGCCCCGCGAGGAGGCCGAGCTCCTTTCGGTGGGGCTCGCCGGGCTGGCGGAGATCGCTGCCCGCTGGTGGCTCGGCTCCCGCGGCGTCCCGGGCTCGTCGGCGACGCCCGCCCCGGCGCGGAGCATCACCAAGGAGCGGGCCGTCGAGCTGATGGTCGACCTGGCCTGGCGCGGGCTGTCGGGCTCCCCGCGCCACGGCGACTCGTCGATCCGACCGTTCACGGCGATGCCGGTCCCCGCGGCGCAGCCGCAACAGCAACCGCAGCCGCAACCGCCCGCGTGACCGCCCTCGGCTGAGCGCGAAATCGCGGGTCGGCGCGCTCCGACCCGGTCCGGCGGCTCTAGGCTGGGCCCAGCACGGCACGAGCCGGAACAGCAGCGAGCGCGGAGGTCACCTGGTGGAGGTCAAGATCGGGGTGCAGTACGCGACCCGCGAACTGGTCCTGGAGAGCGCACAGTCCCCGCAGGAGATCGAGGAGGCCGTCGCGGCGGCGATCCGCTCCGAGATGGGCCTGCTGTCGCTGCAGGACGAGAAGGGCCGCAAGGTCCTCATCCCCGTCAGCAAGCTGGCCTACATCGAGGTCGCCGAGCCCGAGCAGCGCCGCGTGGGCTTCGGCGCCATGTAGGTAGGGCCCGAGCGTTCAGCACCATGACGCCGTCGTCCCGCTCCGCAAGGAGCAGGGCGACGGCGTCGGCTGTTGAGACGCTCAGCTGTTCAGACCAAGTGCGCGCATGCGCTCGTCGTGCGCGGCGATGATCCGCTCGAACAGCCGACCGAGCTCGGAGAGGTCGGCGGCCTGTGTCGAGAGCAGCCGCACGATGGCCTCCCGGTCGACCGCCACCTGCTGCGCCTGCGTCATGGCCTCCCCCACGAGCCGGCGCGCCCACCCCGCGAGCCGCCCGGCGATCGCCGGGTTCGCATCGATGGCCGCGCGCACCCGGTCGACCGCGAAGGCGGCCTGCCCCATGTCGGCCAACACCTCGCGCACCAGATCCCGCGACCGCGCGTCCATGTACGCCGAGACCTCGCGATAGAAGTCGCGTGCGATGCCGTCACCGACGTAGGCCTTGACCAGGCCCTCCAGCCAGTCCTTCGGGGCGGTCAGGTCGTGGAAGGTGTCGAGCGGTTCGACGAAGGGCTGCATCGACTCCTCCGGGTCGATGCCGAGCTCACGGAGCCGGGCGCACAACGAGCGGAAATGGTCGAATTCTGCGGCTGCCATACCGGCGAGCGCCGCCTTGTCCGCCAACGTCGGCGCCATCCGGGAGTCGGCGGCCATCCGCTCGAAAGCGGACATCTCGCCGCAGGCCAGAGCGCTGAGGACATCGATGACGCCCTCGAGCTCGGCGCCCGGCGACGGTGCCCCGCCGACCAGTTCGGCCTCCGACGACGACGCCAGCGAGCCTTTCGGGGTGTCGGCCACGCTGCTCACGCGGGAACTGTACGGGCCGATAGGAGATAGCATCGGATCCCAGGAGCGGTTTTTGTCCCGCCCTTCCCCCGTTGTTTGTGTATCTCCGCACCGCGTCGAGATGCGCCGGGGGATGACGTGCGAGCGGCTGAAGAGCAGTCGCTCATCTCAGCCAGGAGTACAACTTGACATCCACGAACCAGTTGAACGACGAACTCGCCACCCCGATCGAGCCGGACGTTGCCGCCGATCCGCAGGTGGCGCTCGACGAGACCACGGCCGCGACGATCATCGTCACCGAGGAAGAAGCCGCGGCGGCGCCCACGCAGGCCTTCACCGACTTCGACATCCGCTCCGAGATCACCGACGCGCTCGCCGAGGCCGGCATCAAGAGCCCGTTCCCGATCCAGGCCATGACGCTGCCGATCGCCCTGTCCGGCAGCGACGTGATCGGCCAGGCGCGCACCGGCACCGGCAAGACCCTCGCCTTCGGCATCCCGTTGCTGAACCGGCTGGCTGCGGACGCCGCCGCCGGCGAGGCCGTCGGCCGCACGCCCCGCGCGCTGGTCGTCGTCCCGACCCGCGAACTCTGCGTCCAGGTCACCGAGGACCTCCGCCGCGCCGGCGCCAAGCTCGGCCTCTCGCTGCTGTCGATCTACGGCGGCCGCGCCTACGAGCCGCAGGTCGAGGCGCTGCGCAAGGGGATCGACATCGTCGTCGGCACTCCCGGCCGACTGCTCGACCTCGCCCGGCAGGGCCACCTCGACCTCTCCGCGGCCCGCGTGCTCGTGCTCGACGAGGCCGACGAGATGCTGGACCTCGGCTTCCTCCCCGACATCGAGGCGATCCTCGCCCTCATCCCGGCCGCGCGGCAGACGATGCTGTTCTCGGCCACCATGCCGGCGCCGATCGTCGCGCTGTCCCGACGTTTCCTCGAGCGCCCGGTGCACATCCGCGCCGAGATGCCCGACGAGGGCCGCACGGTCCCCACCACGCA
>JAVEDQ010000056.1 GCA_030840885.1 Frankiaceae bacterium | reverse complement strand
GAGGCGCTCCACGGCGGTCTCGAACTCCGGATGCGTATCGGTGAACTCCGCCAGCCGGTCGCCCAGCCAGGCGAGGGTGACCTCCTCGTCACCGCGGCGGTGCTGCAGCTCCTCGATGCCGCGGTCGGTGAAGTACATCGACGCGGCTCAGTAGTGGTGCTCGACGCGGTCGTTCGCGGGGGCGAACGCCCCGGCCAGCAGCGCCTTCGACTCCTCGGAGTGACGCTTGGCTGATCCTGTTCAAATTGAGCGTGCGGCTCTTGCCTACCGCCTCGCGAAGCTGGCGTGAGCACCGGGAACTCTTCGCGCGTTCCGCTCCGTCACCGAGACCCGCTAGACCCAGCCGACCTCCGGCGGCGGCGTGAGGCGGCGACCGCCGCCGTACCGGCACCAATAGCGGCGGCCGCGACGGCAAGTGCCAGCCCGAACTGGAAGCCGGTGAACGGCAGGCCGCCGGAGGGCCGGGAGTGTGACGCGGCAGCCGGCTGGCCCGCGGCGGCCGGGTGCTGGGAGGCCGCGCTGTTGGCACCCGCCGCGTTACCTGGCCGGCTGCTGCTGCCCGACCCGCTGCCTCCACTAGGGGTGGTCCCGCCATTTCCGCCGTTGCTGTTACCGCCGTTTCCGCTGGTCCCGCCAGTTCCGCCGCCACTGGGAGCCGGAGTTGTCGTACCCGTCGGTCCGTTCGCAGACCGGTGCGCGGGGAACTGCACAACCTGTTGGAACGTCGGGCGGTTCTGCCAGTCGATGTTCGGCTGGGTGACGATCCCGAGCGCCCTGAAGGCGATGGAGTCGTAAACCGGCATCGTCTGGTTCGCCTGCTTCGACTCGGACGAGGCGGTCCACGACGCCGGGTCTGAGGAGTTGTTGTTGGCTGTGACCAGCGCGGTGTAGGTGTTCTGCAGAGCCGTGTTGATCGTGGTGCCACAGTCCTTCTGGCCACCCGCACCGCACATGTTGTCGGTGATCGGCGAGGCGAAGGGCTGCGCCGGAACAGGACCGCTCGGCGTCAACTGCTGCAGGGTTTTCTGCAGGTAGCCCTCGTAGCCGCCGTCGTAGGCGCTGCCCAGGTGTGCCCCGCCGGAGTTGGGCGTGTTGACGAACTGCATCGGCAACACCTTGTAGCCCTCGGTCGTCGCACCGCCGTTGGAGCCAACAGCGCTTGTTCCGCCCGCTGCCAGCAGCGGGTCGAAGATGGCATGCACCAGGGCAGGCATCAGCTCGTCCATGATCGCTACCGCGGCGTGGTCGGTGTACTGGTCGTCACCGGGATGCGCTTTGAGCCGATGCGCTCCGTTGCCGAGCCAGCTCTGCAGCTGGTCGAGCATCGCCTGGACGTTCGCCGGCTGGGCTGGCTGGGTCTTCAGGTAATCCAGCAGCGCCGGCAGCACCTGCAGCCCGTCGAGGTCCTGGCTCGCGCCGCCTTCCATCGCCTGGACCAGCTGCGCCCGGGTGATCGGCCCTTTGGCCAGCTGATCCTTGAGCTGGTTGACCAGTGTCTGGGACCGGAAGACAGGGCCGTAGCCGTACTGCTCGTCGGCTGCGGAGAAGCCGGGCGCGGGCTTGTTGTTCCAGCTGACGAAATAGCCCTGCGCCGGGTTCGTCTCCTGCACGTGCTGCGCGTCCGGCAGGAAGCCCTGCCACTCGGCGTTGCCGGTGCCCGAGCTTGGCAGGTTCGGGTCGACGTCCGACGGGCGAACCGGGTCCCTGCCGCTGGTGAAGTAGCCGGTGTCCTTGTCATCGACGTAGAACCAGTTGAAGGTGTAGCTGATCTGCGCAGCCCCCTGCATCCAGCTGCTCACGTCGTGGGTCAACGCCGGCTGCCCCCAGCGAAGGAAGCCGACCACCGAGTCGATGTCGTGCTCGTACGTCGAGCGTTGGTTGACCACCGCAGCCGGCTTGCCGCCGGACGTCGTCCAGCCCTGAACGACGCCGTGCTGCGTGCGGTAGACCTCGTGATTGATGACCGCCGGGGCCCCCTGCCCACCCGGCTTCGGGAAGGCGGTCTCGCTGAAGGTCTCGTGCGTCATCGGCACGCAGTTGCCGTTGAACAGGTAGTACTTGCCCTCCGGCTCGGGAGTCCCGCCGTTCGGGTTGCAGACCTGCTCCAGCCGCTGGTCGATCAGGTCGCTGCCGGCGGAGGTGGCGGACCAGGCGAAGTCGGGGCCACGACCCAGCTCGATCAGGCCGGTGCCCGGGAACGAGGCGCCCTCGGCCGAGTAGTTCGGCGAGTGCAGATCGGCCAGCGAGAGGATCTGCGGCGCGAAGTACGACACCTGCGGCCCGAACACCGCGATCGGATGGCCGTCCTTGGTGTGGTCGGCGTTCACCACCAGCGCGTTGCTCATGTGCGAGGGCATGGCCTTGAGTGCGGTCAGGATGTTCATTGCCGAGGGGTTGGGGCTGGTCAGGTCGCAGCCCGGTTGCTGGCCGGTGGGGCCGCCCTCCAGCGGTTTGCTGGCATCGTCCGGCAGGGCTGTCGTCCGCGGGTCGATCGTTCCCGGGGTCTCGTACGGGAAGGTCTTGTCGACGACGGTCGTCGGGGCCCCCGGGTCGTTCTGCTCCTTGAGCTGGGTGAACGCGTTGCGTCCCGGGCCCTCTCCCAGCTTGCCCTGCAGGTACTGCAGCAGCCCGGCGTTGGCCACCTCGGTGCCGCCACCCTTGCCGAAGATCCCGCCGATCAGCCCGGCGACGGCGACGACATCCTGCGGTGCCCAGTTCGTCGGCGGCCCCAGGGCAGCCGCGTAGTCCGCAGGCAGCAGGTTCGGGTCCGTGCGGGTCGCGGCGATGTAGGCGTTGACGCCCTGGACGTAATTTTCGATGTCGGACTTCGCCAGCGCGCCCTGAGCGCCGTACTGCTGGGGCAGGGCATCGATCTGCTGCTGGGCACGTGCAGGTGTGTAGGGGGCGAGCAGCAGCTCGTCGTGGTCCATCTGCTCGAACTGACAGGACGAGCCCAGGAAGCTGGCGAGCGTGCCTGAGCCGTAGTGGCGCAGCACGTCCATCAGGAACAGCCTGTCCTCGGCCTGCGCGTAGCCGGCCCCGAACGCCATGTGCTGGTCGCTGTCGCCGTACACGTGCGGGATGTCCAGCTTGTCCCGGTAGACGGTGACGCCTGGGCCGGGCGTCTCGGTGCGCATGATGTCGCCCGGCCTGACGCCGAACGACTCGTCGTTGAAGTAGGAGGACAGCCCCGCGTCGGTCAGCGACGGCGAGCCATACAGCAGGTTCGCATACTGGCCCAGCTGGTCGTCACTGTTGGGCGGACGCTTCTTGGCCGATTCGAACTCGGCGGCCTGCTGGGTGTTGACCAGCCCGTTCTCGCCAGGCGGCAGGATGCTCAGCACCTGACCCCTGCCGTAGTCGCCGACCTGATAGCCGGGAACAGTCGGCGCGGATCCGGCGGCCCCCGCCGTCAGCGGCGCAGCCAGGACGCCCACCATGCCCACCGCGACGGCCGCGGCCGACCACCGACCCCGAGTGCGCGAACCCCGCATCCCCTACGCCTCCACCCCGTGCCCCCGCACGCTCGGTCTTGCCTGGTTTAGACCCACACGGCGCAAGGCGCGAGCTGACGACGGAGTGAGACTCCCACCACTACAATCGAGACGTGAGCGTTGCATATGCGCCGATTGAGTTGCGAGGCCCCCTTCCTTTCGGCTCATGATCGCTGGCCGCTTCAGCCGATACCTCGGGCATGTACCCGACCGACATGACGGACGCGCAGTTGAGCTGCTGAAGCACTGATCAACGTGGCGAGCAAGAATGGCCGCCGGGTCAGCTCGGACGCAGGCGCATGCTGCACGTCGCCTAAAGCGGCTGCCAGTGGCGATGCCTGCCGCGGTAGTTCGGCCCGTGGAGTGGCCTGGCGGGTCGAGGTGGCGCACAGCCAGCTGCTCCGGCACCAGCGGGTCGTGCGCTCCTTCGAGAACCCTCGCGAGTCACCGGCGGCTGGTTGCAGATCGCGTGTCTCGCCGCGGTGCTTGAAGGCCGCGGTCGCACCAGCAGCAACCCTGCGGCGATGACGAGCCGCGCGATAGCGGCACTCCTCGAGCAGGGTGCCTAATCGCTAGTCCGGCTTCTCACAGAGCGGATAACCGTGGACGAACAGGTACGCGGCCTCGATGACGAGCCCGCAACAAGTGCCGATGCAGCCCGCCGCAACCCAATCAGGGCTCGCCAACAGGCCTACAACTATGAGGACGCCGGCGAGCACCAACAGCGGCAGCGTCGGACGAGCACGTCGCGGTGGCTCCAAGATCACGATGCGGTGATTCCCTTAGCGTCCGAGATCGGCCCTTCCCGCAAGCACCTTCACCCTTACCCATCCGGAAAGCGCATCCCGCTAGACGCATCAAGCCAGGAACCCGCGTCGTCATTGGTCGCCACCTCTTGACCTGCCAGCGTCGAAGGTTCGACCGAGCGCGAGGGGTTACGTCCGGTTTCCCAACCAGGGGTCACAGTTGACCGCGTGCGTGAACTACCGGGTCCCCTGGGTACCAACTGAACGACGGATTGCACCGGACCTAACGGCCGTGTCTTCACCCGGCGGTCGCGGTCCACGGCATGATCGAGGTTGGCGCATGACCCAGCCAACACGTTCTTGGACCGGTCTCCCAGTAAGGGGAGGCCGACGACCTCCCAAGCGCTCGCCGATCGGGCGGCCCGGTGGCGCAGGTGAGTGAGCCTTCCGTGGCGGCGCTGCTCGATGCCCTGCCCTGGCCGGCGGCGGTGCTGGACCGGGACGCTGTGGTGACTCGGGTGAATCGGGCCTGGCGGGACTTCGGCGATGCCAACGGCGCCGCGAGCAGCGGAGTCGGCGCCAGCTACTTGCGGGTGTGCGCGGCCGGGGCAACGGCCGACGCGCCTGGTGCCGCCGAGGCCGCCGCTGCCGTCGCCTCGGCTCTCGCCGGCCGGCAACCGCCGAGCCCGGTGGCCTACCCGTGCACCAACGTGCTGGGTCCGCGTTGGTTCGAGTTGCACGCCGAGCCGCTGCTGCTGGCCGACGGACAACCCGGGGTGCTGCTGCTGCACGTTGACGTGACGACGACCGGGCAGCGCGCCAACATGCTGCGGACCGCTGTGCTGCATGACCCGCTGACTGGCCTGCCCAACCGGCAGTTGCTCAACGAACGACTCGGCTCGGCCATCCGGCGCCTAGGCCAGCTCGGTAGCCTCGCTGTGCTGTCGCTGACCGTGCATGGGCTGACCGAGGTGCGGCGGCAGCATGGCCGCGAGCTCGCTGACCTGGTTCTGGCCGAGCTAGCTCCGCGGTGGGCCCGGCAGGTCCCTCCCGGAGACATGCTCGGCCGATGGGACGACGAGGAGTTCGTCGTGCTGGTCGAGAACGCGGACGCGAGGCAGGCCGACGAGTTAGCCTCCCGGCTGCAGGCCGAGGAGTCTGGCCGGGTACAGTTCGGCGGCACCGAGGTCGCGGTCACGGTCTCCGTCGGGGTGCGCGTGCTGCATGACGAGACGAACGCACTCGAGTTGATCAACGCCGCCGGAGGTGTTGCTTCCACGCCGGAACAGTCGCCGTTGCCGCCTCCGCGACCGGCACCCCGGGAGTAGCGGTTCGAGGACGCCCCGCTTCTCGCGGCGAGTTGCCGTCGGGAAGGCGGCGACTCGGCGCCCAGCGGGTGCCGATACCGCGTGTCCGACACACCCGCACATCGGCATGGTCGCGACCGCGCGATAGCGCCGGATCCTGCCCGGCAGGCCGCGCGCGATCGGCACTTCTGCGCGGACGTGGGGCCCTAGAAGTGACTTCGAGCGAATCGCCCAGCACCTCGGCAGGGTCCCCACCGCCCGGCTGAACGCCTGGGTCGGGGCTCGGTCAGAAGAAGATGGGGAACCGCCGCTTCGCGGCGAGACGGTTCATGCCCGCCTGAATCGCCGACTGCGCCTCGTCGTAGATGGATTGGACGTACTTCTGGTCGTCCAGCCGTTCCGGGTCGTGGTCCACCTCGATGGGGTCGAGGAACTCGGTGCGGATCTTCGCGGGCAGGGGGATGTGGGAGGGCAGCGCTTCGATCGCGAGCGGGAACGGGAAGCCAGCGACGATGGGCAGGTTCGCGCCCCGCAGCGTTTTCTTCAGTCCGGTGAACCGGTCGAGCGCATTTGCCAGCCATTGCCCTTCGCTGAGTATGAACACGGTGTCGTGCCCGCCGACGCTGGCCACCGGGACGATCGGGACGCCGGAGCGCATGGCCTGCCGGATGAAGCCGGTGCGTCCACCGAGCTCGGCCTGATCTCTGCGACGCCAGCTGCGCATCGCGTCCTTGTCGCCGCCGGGCCAGACGATGACGTCGTCGCCCTTCGCGAGAGCGTCTGTCACCGACTTGCGAGTGGCGGAGATGACCCCCATGGCGCGGAAGTAGTCCCCGAGCGCCGGCAGGGTGAGCAGCAGGTCATGAGCGGTGCCGTGCAAGAACCGCTCCCCGCCGAAGTGCCGTTCCCAGGCGTGGATCAACGTCCAGGCGTCCATGGTCAGGGTGCCGCCGGAGTGGACCCCGATCAGCAAACTGGTCTCGTCCGGAATGCGTTCCCAGCCATCGACCTCGACCCGGAAGTAGTAGCGGGACAGCAGATCCCAGATCGGTAGAGCCACCGTGTGGACCCGCGGGTCGGCGCCGTCGCTTTCCATCGCCTGGTTCACCCGCCACGCCATGAGGCGCTCGATCAGGCCGGACGGTTGGCGCCCCGCGGAGTTGTCGCCTCCGGCGTGCGTGGGCTGCTGCTCCGGCGTTGTCGGTTCGGGCGTTGTCGGTTCGGCCATGCCCCTTCTATACCGGCGGTGACGTCAGGCACACCAAAGACCCAGACCGAGGGCGCACCCGTGTGCAAGCACCGCGAGGACAACTGCCCAAG
>JAVEDQ010000021.1 GCA_030840885.1 Frankiaceae bacterium | reverse complement strand
GTGCAGGGCGACAGCCCGGTCGACGAGGTGCTCGAAGAGCTGGCCGAAGAGGTCGACGCGCTCGAGGAAAGCTTCGACATCGAACCGCTCGATCACCCGAAGCGCCTGCTGCTCGTGCACGCGCATCCCGACGACGAGACCATCGGCACCGGCGCGACCATGGCCAAGTACGCGGCCGCCAACGCCCTGGTCACCCTGGTCACCTGCACGCTCGGGGAGCAGGGCGAAGTGCTCGTCCCGGAACTCGAGCACCTGGCCGCCGAGGTCGACGACACGCTCGGGCAGCACCGCATCGGCGAGCTGGCGGCCGCCTGCGAGGCGCTGCGGGTGACCGACCACCGCTTCCTGGGTGGGCCGGGGCGCTGGCGCGACAGCGGGATGATGGGGCTGGAGACCAACAACCGGCCGGACTGCTTCTGGCAGGCCGACCTCGACGAGGCCACGCTCGCGCTGGTGCAGGTGATGCGGGAGGTGCGCCCGCAGGTCGTCGTGACCTACGACGAGAACGGGGGCTACGGCCACCCTGACCACATCCAGGCCCACAATGTCACCGTCCGCGCCTTCGACGCCTCCAGCGACCCCGCCTTCCACCCCGAGGCGGGAGAGCCCTGGGCGCCCGCGAAGCTCTACTACACCGCGATCTCCAAGTCGTGGCTGCAGCGAGGCATCGACGCGTTCCGGGAGGAGGGCGCCGACACCGGCTTCTTCGAGGGGGTCACGAGCGCCGACGACCTCCCCATGGGCGTGCCGGACGAGGCGATCACCACCCAGATCGACGGCGCCGAGCACTTCGACGCGAAGATCGCCGCGATGCGCGCGCACGCGACCCAGATCGCCGTCGGCGGCATGTTCTACGCGCTGGCCGACCGGGTCGGGCAGCGGAACTTCGCAACGGAGCAGTACGTCCTCGTCCGAGGCGAGCGCGGGCCGGGGGACGGCCCCGAGGGCCGCGAGGACGATCTGTTCGCCGGCGTTCCTGGCGCGAGCTGAGGTTCTTCGGCTGGCAACCGGGTGTTCTTGCTAGCCCGTGCGGGTGACGGCCGTAGCGGTGGGGCCTCCGGTCCCGTTGGCCGGGTATCGGGTTCCTGCCCGACCCCGGCGCAGTTCTCGATGACACCGCGTCCGGGGGGCCGTGAGGCCCGCTGATCAGGACCACCGTGATCCCCCGGAAGGACCCTTATGGCTCTCGAGACCTCGCCGACCGCAGCTGCCGGCGTGCTCAGTTCCCCCACGCTGCTGTCGGCCCGGACGGCGGACGTCGGCAGGGCCCGGGAGTCGCGGCGCCGGCACCGCCTGAAGGTGGCCGCGGCCGTGCTGGGTCTCCCCACCGCCTTCCTGTGGTTCCGGCTGCTGAGCGGTGATCCGTTCAACGTCTTCGCCCTGCCACACGTTGACCCGCTGCTGTTGTTCGCGATGCTGATCCCGGTCACGATCATCGCCGCGGTCGTCGTTCCGCAGGTCGCGATGGGGCGCTCGCCGCACATCACCTACACGCCGGAGCAGATCGGCGTGCGGCTCGACGACGTGGTCGGCGTCGAGCAGGTCAAGGAGGAGGTCGTCCGCAGCCTCAACCTGTTCCTGGCCCACAAGACCTTCGCCGACGAGATGGGCGGCCGCCCCCGGCGCGGGCTGCTGTTCGAGGGCCCGCCCGGCACCGGCAAGACGCTGCTGGCCAAGGCGATGGCCGCCGAGGCAGGTGTCCCGTTCCTGTTCGTGTCGGCCACCGCCTTCCAGTCGATGTTCTACGGCGCCACCGCCCGCAAGATCCGCTCGTACTTCAAGGTGCTGCGCAAGACCGCCGAGCGCGAGGGTGGCGCCATCGGCTTCATCGAGGAGATCGACGCGATCGCCGGTGCCCGTGGCGGCATGGAGCGTGCCGGTTTCTCCAGCTTCACGAGGATCCCGGTGGCCCCGATGAGCAGCGACTTCTGCTGCAGCGGCCCGCAGGTCAGCGCCGCGGCGCCTGCCACTCCGGCGGGTATCGCCGTCAACCCGAACGGGCAGATCAGCGAGGGCACCGGCGGGGTGGTCAACGAGCTGCTCGTCCAGATGCAGTCCTTCGACACCCCCAGCGGCATGCAGAAGTTCGCCGGCAGCCTCATCGCGATGCTCAACGCCTTCCTGCCGCCGCAGCGGCAGATCGCGCAGCCCGAGCCGAAGAAGGCGAACATCCTGCTCGTCGCGGCCACCAACCGGGCCGACTCCCTCGACCCGGCGCTGCTGCGGCCCGGTCGTTTCGACCGCCGCCTCACCTTCGGCCTGCCCGGGAAGTCGTCGCGCCGGGCCCTGGTGGACTACTACCTCGACCGCAAGGCCCACGTCGCCGAGCTCGACGACCCGGAGCGTCGCGACGCGCTCGCTGCAGTGACCCAGGGCTACTCGCCGGCCAAGCTCGAGCACCTGCTCGACGAGGGCCTCGTGAACGCCGTGCGTCGCGGGACCAAGGCGATGAGCTGGAACGACGTCGAGCACGCTCGGCTCACCACCGAGGTCGGCCTCGGCATGCCGGTCGAGTACACCGCCGGCGAGCGCGTGCTCATCGCCACGCATGAGGCCGGGCACGCCACCGTCGCCCACCTCGTCGCCCCGCAACGGCGTCTCGAGGTACTCACTATCATCAAGCGCGGCGAAGCACTCGGCCTGCTGGCCCACGGCGACCGCGACGACGTCTACACCCGCTCCCGCGCCGAGCTGACGTCGATGATCCAGATCTCTCTCGGCGGCCAGGTCGCCGAGGAGCTGTTCTTCGGCGACGTCTCCACCGGCCCGGCGGGCGACCTCGCCTACGCCACCCAGGTCGGTGCCGAGATGATCGGCTCCGCCGGCATGGCCAACTCGCTGGTCTCCTTCGCCGCCTCGCAGGAGGGCTTCGGGGGCGCGAACCTCGTCGGCAAGGTCCTCGGGGACTCCAACGCCCGGGGTCAGCTCGAGGAGCTGCTCCACGCGCAGCAGGCCTTCGTCCGGGAGCTGCTCGGCCGCAACCGCCACCTCGTGGAGGCGCTGCGCGACGGATTGCTCGAGCGGGAGGAGCTCATCGGCTCCGAGATCACGGACCTGCTCGACGCCGCTGCTGCGGCTGCGGCCGAGCGGGCGGTGAACGCGGCTCCGACCGTCCTCGACCTGCGGGAGTCGGAGGACGTGCGCTCCTGAGCTGATCCTGGCCCACCGGAGCACGCACGAACGATCCGTACCCTGGCCGGGTGGCAGTTTCCGGCCGGGGTACGGCGTCGTCCGCGGTCGATCCGCCACCCTCCGCCGTCGCGAAACCGGGCCGGCAGGCCGACGAGCCGGGTCCGACGTTCCTGGCCGCGTCCTATCTGGTGCTGTTCACCCTCGGGTTCACCCTCGCGTTGCTGGGGGCGTTCTTCCTCGCGGCCGGGCCTCGCGTGGGCACGACGCTCGTGCTGCCGATCGGCCTCGCGATCGCCGTCGTCGGCCATCTCGCCGCCGGCTGGCTGGGGCTGCAACTCACCGGGACACGAGCCGGAACGCTGACGCCACTGCTCGGCTGGGTCGTCGTGATCATCCCGCTGTCGTCCGGGACGTCGCAGGGCGACGTGGTCCTGCCGAACAGCCTGCTCGCTGTCGCGTTCCTGCTGTTCGGGCTGGGTTCCTACGGGCTCGTCGCGGTGCTGACCCGGCCGTGGCGGGGGCGCTCCGCGAGGGGCCTGCGCTGACCTGATCCGGGTCGTCGGGCCAGGTTCCGGTGTTGGATACGTTGGGCGAGTGGCGACCGATCCCGGGCAGTACCGACGGGTCGTCGGACGCTTCGCCACCGGGGTCACGGTGGCGACCACCCGCGACGAGAACGGCACCACCGTCTCGCTGACCGCGAATGCCTTCGCGTCCGTATCGCTCGACCCGGCGCTCGCCCTGCTCTCGGTGCAGCGCACCGCGGCCTTCCACCGGGCCGTGCTCGCCAGCGGCTTCTGGGGGGTCTCGATCCTGGCCGAGGGGCACGAGGCGCTGTCCCGGTTCCACGCCAGCAAGGTCCGCCACGAACTCGACGACTCGTTCGAGGGCGTCGCCACGATGATCGGACCGGCCACCGGGGTGACCCTGGTCGCCGACGCCGTCGCCGTCATCGAGTGCCGGACGACGGCGACCTACCCGGGTGGCGACCACACCCTGCTGATCGGCTCCGTGGAGAGCGCGAGCGTCCCGGACGCGGCAGCGACGCCGTTGGTGTTCTACGAGGGCACCTACCGGTCGCTGGAGACGGGCCTGCCGACGGCTTAGCTGCCGATGGTTCAGCTGCCGAACGCGAGACCGTCGCCGCGGACGACGAGGTGCTCCTTCACCGCAGCGGTCAGGTCGTCGGCCAGTCCCGGGTCGCGGCGTAGCGCTGCGCTCAGGGCCGCGGGCTCGGTCAGCTCCGGCGGCACCGGTACGAGCTCCGTCAGCGCGGCGAGCAACACGGTCTGGCTGGGTGGCGGATCGCTCCAGGTCGGCAGGCGAGGGTCGTCGACCACCCCGTGCTTCGAGACGTAGATGCAGACGCCCTCGGCGCACACCTCTGCGGGCGCGCCGGTCACCGCGTGGGCGCGCCCATCCAGGCGCCTGCGGTCGTAGTTCGGCTCGGTACGGTCTAGGACGTGCAGCTGCTCGTCGTCGAGCAGGCAGAGCACCGCGCGGCCGGGGCCGCAATCGGGACCAGCCCCTGCCATGGGCGCGAAGGGCCAGTAGCCGGAGCGGCCGAGGTGGGCACTGGGGCGCACCTGCAGCCGGTCCACGGAGACGACGAGGCCCAGCAGCTCGTCACTGCACGGGCGACCTCGGAACTTGGCGGCCAGCTGTGACGGGCAGGCGTTGGAGCCGACCGCGAGGACCGGAACGCGGCCCCGGGGGACCGGCCCCTCGAAGCGGGTCACCTCGTCGCCGCGCAACCGGAACGACCACGGGGCGCAGGCGCCCGGATAGGACAGCGGATCGTCGAGCGGCGCCGCAGGCCTACCGGGAGGTGACTTGCCCATGGGAGGTCGTGAAGCCGGCCTCGCCGCCGCGCAGGTCCATCTCGATCTCGGACAGCGAGCGGCCCTTGGTCTCCGGCACCCGTGCGGACATGAACAGGAACGAGAGGAAGGTGATCGCGGCGAGCCCGAAGAAGGTCGCCGGCCGCCCGACGGCCGCCAGGATCGAGAGGTAGCTGATGGCGACCAGGAAGTTGACCAACCAGTTCGTGACCCCGGCCAGCGACATCGCCGACCCGCGCACCCGGAGCGGGTAGATCTCGGAGATCAGCAGCCAGAAGCCCGGGCCGAGACCGATGGCGAACGACCCCACGTAGACGCAGAGGGCCGCGATGGCGACGCCCGCGTGCAGGTGGTCGATGGAGTCGCCCTGGCCGATGAAGGACATGGCGAGCACGAGGAGGCCGACGATCATGCCGATGGTGCCGCCGAGCAGCAGGGACCGACGTCCCACCCGGTCCAACAGGTTGATGGCGACGATGGTCAGCAGCACGTTGATGAGGCCGACGACGACGGTGCCGCCGATCGCCGCGTGTTCGCCGAGACCGGCCGACTCGAGCAGCGTCGGCGCGTAGTAGATGACGGTGTTGATACCGGTGATCTGCTGGATGATCGCCAACCCGATGCCGATGATCAGGGCGGGGCGGACACCGGGGCCGAACAGTGCGCTGACGCCCTCCCGCTCACGGGCGACCGTCTGCACCTCCGCGACCTCAGCATCGACGTCCTCCGGACGATCGCGAACCCGGCCGAGGATCTCGCGCGCCTCGTCCTCGCGCTCCTGCTCGACCAGCCAGGCGGGGCTCTCGGGCTGACGCAGCATGCCCAGCCCGAGGACGAGCGACGGGATCACGGCGATCGCGATCATGAGGCGCCACTGGCCCGTGGTGGTGAGGAAGTACGCGATGAGCTGGCTGCTCAGGATGCCGAGCGTGATGGCGAGCTGGTTCAGCGACACCAGCGCCCCTCGCGCGCTCGGCGGCGCGAGTTCACCGATGTAAAGCGGGACCGTCACCGACGCGGAACCGACACCTAGCCCGATGATCACTCGGAAGAACACCAGGACCGGCGCGGACGGGGAGAGCGCGGCACCGACGATGCCGACGACGAACACGGCCGCGGTGAGGATGATCAGCCGCTTGCGCCCCAGCCGGTCGGACAGCCGACCCGCCAGGAACGCACCGACTGCCGCTCCGAGCAGCAGCGACGAGGTGATGACCCCCTTGCGAAAGGGGGTGTCCCAGTCGAAGTCGGTGGCGATCAGTGGGAGTGCGCCGCCGATGACGCCCGTGTCGTAGCCGAACAGCAACCCGCCGATGCCGGCGAGCACCGCTGCTCGACGGACGTAAGGGTTGCGGTGCTGAACACCGGCCGCGATCGACACGGAAAGACCTCGCTCACCGGGCCACAGGGGAAGGGCCCGAGCGGGGTGGTTCCCGCTTCGGCACGCCACATGCCGCTTCAATCGATGATGTTGCGTCCCCTGCAGCCTGAGCGAGGGGCCGCCGGGACGGGACCTATCAGGTCCAGCTGCTGCCCCACGCGACGACCACGGGGGCTGTGTCGTCGGCGGCGTTACCGGCAACGGCAGCGACGCCACCGACGGTTCCGAGAGCGGCAGCGAGGCCGAGGGCGAGGGCGACGAGACGACGCTTCACGGGGTCCTTCCCTGGGTGGACGTGGCTCGGGTGGACGCAGGTCCTGCGTGGAGCAGGTCCGGCGACCCGAACGGGTGTCCGATGTGTCATCGCCCGATCAGGCGATGGCCCAATTGTCCGTTGTCAACTGGCTCAACCGCGTGCGGCGCGCCCGAGGAATTCGTCACCTTGTGCCACTCCATAGCGACGCAGCGACAGCGGGCTGCGCGCCGGAACCGACCGCTCGACAGGGTCGGGCGGACAGTCCCATGATCCGAGGCAGCGCGGGT
>JAVEDQ010000607.1 GCA_030840885.1 Frankiaceae bacterium | reverse complement strand
TAACCTAGCGCCACGGCAACTGCCCGAAAACTAGGGTCCGGCGGGCTACCGGGTCAAGCGCTACGCACGCGTGTCGCACCGTGCGTACGTGAAAAGGCGAGTCGGACGACCATGTCCACGGATCCGGGACGCTACCGCGGTGGGACGTCCGACACCCGCGTTAGTGCAGGCTCTCGCCCCGCCGCGCTGGTAGCGTCCGCCCCGGCTTACTCCTTTAAGGATCCGTCCCGTGAGGCGGAGAAGGAGAGATGGAAATAGTGCAATCGTACAACGTCGACTCCGATGTCGGCCCGCACGACGCCGAGAACGACCCCCAGAACGACTCGTCCGACCCCGCCGACACCTCGATCCGTCGCGAAATCGGTGACGACGCGTCACCGGCGGACCCAGGCGCAGCAACGCGGCAGGTGCTGTCCGACGCCGATCTCGGCCGGACCCTCACGCGCATGGCCCATCAGCTCCTCGAGCGGACCGACGGCGCCCGCGACGTCGTCCTGCTCGGCATCCCCACGCGGGGTGTCCTGCTCGCACGCCGGCTCGCGGGCCGCATCGCGGAGTTCGAGGGGCGCATCGTGCCGGTGGGGTCGCTCGACCCCACCATGTACCGCGACGACCTCCGGCTCCGCGGCGTCCGGCCGCTCGCCACGATGGACGTGCCCGACGAGATCGACGGGAAGGTCGTGGTCCTCGTCGACGACGTCCTCTACTCCGGGCGGACCGTCCGTGCGGCGCTCGACGCCCTGAACGACTTCGGTCGGCCGCGCGCGGTGCAACTCGCGGTGCTGGTCGACCGCGGGCACCGCGAACTGCCCATCCGCGCGGACTACGTCGGCAAGAACCTGCCGACTTCCCTCCAGGAGTCGGTGCAGGTGCTGTTGACCGAGACCGACGGGCGCGACGGGGTGCTGCTGGCCGAGACCGGTGACGAGCCCCGGGGCTACGCGGCGCTGAACGCTGTGAACCAGGCGGCCGAGGCCCCGGCGCCGAAGGGGAGTGCCTGAGATGCTCCGACACCTGCTCTCGGCCGGGGACCTCAGCCGCGACGACGCCCTGCTGGTGCTCGACACCGCCGAGCAGATGGCCCTGGTCGCCGACCGCCCCATCAAGAAGCTCCCCACCCTGCGCGGCAAGACGGTCGTCAACCTGTTCTTCGAGGACTCGACACGCACTCGCACCTCCTTCGAGGTCGCCGCCAAGCGGCTGTCGGCCGACGTCATCAACTTCTCGGCGAAGGGCTCGAGCGTCAGCAAGGGCGAGAGCTTGAAGGACACCGCGTTGACCCTCGAGGCGATGGGCGCCGACGGGATCGTCGTCCGGCACGCCGCGAGCGGAGCGCCGCACCGGCTCTCGGCGTGGGTCCGCGGCAGCGTCATCAACGCCGGCGACGGCACCCACGAGCACCCCACGCAGGCGCTGCTCGACGCCTTCACCATGCGCCAGCGGCTAGGTCGTCTCGACGGGCTGCAGGTCGCCATCGTCGGCGACGTCCTGCACAGCCGGGTCGCCCGGTCCAACGTGCTGCTGCTCGCGACCCTCGGCGCCTCGGTCACCCTCGTCGCGCCGCCGACACTGCTGCCCGTCGGCGTCGAGGCCTGGCCCGCCGAGGTCTCCTACGACCTCGACGCGGTGCTGCCCAAGTGCGACGTCGTGATGATGCTGCGGGTGCAGCGCGAGCGCATGAACGACGCCTTCTTCCCGACGGTGCGGGAGTACAGCCGCCGCTACGGACTCGACGCCGACCGGATGGCGGTGATGCCCGAGCACGCCGTGGTCATGCACCCCGGCCCCATGGTGCGCGGCATGGAGATCGCCTCCGAGGTGGCCGACTCGTTGCGCAGCACCATCGTCGATCAGGTCGCGAACGGAGTCAGTGTGCGGATGGCCGTGCTCTACCTGCTGCTCGGTGGGCCCCGCCCGGTGGACCCGCCGTCGGGTCTCGAGGTGGCGGCGTGACCGTCTCCTCCGTCCCCGGCAGCGGTGCCGGTAGCGGCGCCGCCACGGTCGCCACGCTGTCCGGCCGCTTCCTGCTGCGCGGCGTCTCGCTGCTCGGCGGCTCGGCCACCGACGTGCTGCTCGAAGCCGGACGCATCGCGGAGATCGGCACCCGGGTGGACGCCCCCGGCGCCGAGCTGGTCGACGCGGCCGGCCTCGTCGCCCTGCCGGGTCTCGTCGACCTCCACACCCACTTGCGTGAGCCCGGCCGCGAGGACGCCGAGACCGTCGACTCGGGCACCCGCGCGGCGGCGCTCGGTGGGTTCACGGCCGTGCACGCGATGGCGAACACCGACCCGGTCGCCGACACCGCCGGCGTCGTCGAGCAGGTCTGGCGGCTCGGTCGCGAGGCCGGGCACTGCGACGTCGCACCGGTCGGTGCCGTCACCGTCGGCCTGGCCGGGCAGCGGCTCGCCGAACTCGGCGCGATGGCCGACTCGGCCGCACGGGTGCGGGTCTTCTCCGACGACGGCAAGTGCGTCTCCGACCCGCTGCTGATGCGCCGGGCGCTCGAGTACGTGAAGGCCTTCGACGGCGTCGTCGCGCAGCACGCCGAGGAGCCCCGCCTCACCGAGGGCTCGCAGATGAACGAGGGCGTCGAGTCGGCCCGCCTCGGCCTGACCGGCTGGCCGGCGGTCGCCGAGGAGGCGATCATCGCCCGCGACGCCCTGCTCGCCGGGCACGTCGGGTCACGGCTGCACGTCTGCCACGTCTCCACCGCCGGATCGGTCGAGATCATCCGGTGGGCCAAGTCGAAGGGCTGGGCCGTCACCGCCGAGGTCACCCCGCACCACCTGGTGCTCACCGATGAGCTCGTCGACGGCTACGACCCGGTGTTCAAGGTCAACCCGCCGCTGCGCACCGCGGCCGACGTCGAGGCGCTGCGTGCCGGGCTCGCCGACGGCACGATCGACTGCGTCGCCACCGACCACGCCCCGCACGCGCTGGAGGACAAGGAGACCGAGTGGGCCGCGGCCCGCCCCGGGATGCTCGGCCTGCAGACCGCGTTGTCGGTGGCCTTCGACGCGATGCACGGCCGGGTCGCCGACGACGCCCTCTGGCCGCTGCTCGCCGAGCGGATGTCCGGCGCACCGGCCCGGATCGGGCGGTTGCACGACCATGGCCGTGCACTCGAGGTGGGTGCCCCGGCCACGCTCACCCTCGTCGACCCGGCGGCGAAGTGGACGGTCTCCGGCGCGGCACTCGCCTCACGCAGCCGCAACACCCCCTACGCCGGGCGGAGGCTGCCCGTCACAGTGCGGGCCACGTTCCTCCGCGGCCGTCCGACCGTGCTCGACGGGGCGGTCGTCTGAGTGGCGCCGTCCGACCTTTCCGCGGCGTTGACGCTGCTCGCCGCTGACCGACCGCCCCGCCCACCCGATCGGCTGGGCGAGCACCTGCTGCTCACCGCCGCGGTACTCGTAACCCTGCTCCTCGGCTACCTGCTGATGTGGCGGGGGTGGCGGCGCCGGGCCCGCCGCGTGGAGCAGTTGCCACCGCTGCCGGAGCTCCTCTCACCACGTCCGGAACCAGTCGACGGAGCGCTGCCCGAGCCGTTGGCCGCCCCGATGCCGGGTGTCTACATCGGCAGTGTGGGCGCCGGGGGCTGGCAGGACCGGATCGCTGGCCGCGGCCTCGGCCGTCGCGCCGGAGGCGAGCTGGTCGTCACCGCCGCGGGCGTCGACCTCGCGGGTCTATGGCTGCCGCGCGCGTCGCTGCGTTCGGTCCGGGTCGGCCCCGGGCTCGCCAACAAGGTCGTCCCCGGGCCGGGGATGCTCATCCTCGGCTGGGACTGGGACGGTCACCGCTGCGAGTCCGCGTTCCGCGGCCAGGCCTCCCGTT
>JAVEDQ010000602.1 GCA_030840885.1 Frankiaceae bacterium | reverse complement strand
GCCTGACCGTCGTTACCGGTTCCTCACGAAGCCGGATACCCAAGCACGAACCGCTCGGGCGTGGGACTGTGCCAGCGAATCATTTGGCCGTGGGGAGGCGCTGTGGTGGCGTGGCGACTCCCGGCGTTCGAGGAGTTGCGTGAACTCGGCTCCGGCGGGAGCGGACGGGTCGTGCTCGCCCTGCATCTGCCCACCGGCACCGAGGTGGCGGTCAAGTACCTCGCGGAATGGCTGTTCGACGACCCGGAGCTCCTCGCCGGCTTCCGCTCCGAGGCGGAGCTCATGGCAGGTCTGGTGGACCCGCACCTCGTGACGCTCTACGAGTACGTGGAAACGCCGGTCGGCGCAGCCATCGTCATGGATCTGCTCGAGGGTGTCTCGTTGCGGCGGATGCTCGACTCGGACGGGCCGCTCACCCCCGAGGCCGCGCTGACGCTGTTGAAGGGGTCGTTGCTCGGGCTCGCTGCGCTGCACCGGCAGGGGATCGCGCACCGGGACTACAAGCCGGACAACGTGATCGTCGGAGCCGCCGGCGGGACCACGCTCATCGACTACGGCATCGCTGCTCCGGTCGGCGAGTTCGCGGCGGCCAGCGGGACTCCGCGCTACATGGCGCCCGAGCAGTGGCGCGGCGAGCCGAGCAGCGCCGCGACCGACGTCTACGCGGCAACAGCCACGTTCGTGGAGTGCCTCACCGGGCGGCCGGTGTTTCCTGGTGAGACGGTTCCGAGCCTGCTGCACCAACACCTGCACACCCCGCCGCGGTTGGACGACGTGCCCGAGCCGGTGCGTCCGTTGGCGATCGCAGGCCTCGCGAAGGACTCGGCTGACCGCATCACGGACGCGACGGCGCTGGTGGCACAGCTCGACGCCCTGGCATCTGCCGCCTACGGCGAGCACTGGGAACGGCGGGGCCGAGAGCACTTGGCGATCCGCGCCGCCCTGCTGGCATTCCTGTTCGCGCACCCCGTCGACGAGGGCGTCGCGCAGGCCAGCGTCGAGACCGACCTCGGTGTGTCGTCACCCCCCGGTCGTGGCGCCGGTGTTGCCGTCCGGTCCTCCAGGCCTAGGGCAAAGACGGCCCGGGCCGCTCGGAAGAGCGCACGGTTCGCCTCGGCGCGGCGCCACCGGTCGACGCTCTGCCTGGGACTTCTCCTGCTGATCGCCGCCGTCTTCGCGGCGATGCACGTCAACGCGCCCGCCCCGGCCTCGTCTGCGGCCTTCGACACGGGCGCCCCGACCCGGGGTGTGGTGTCACTTCCACCAAGCGCGCCCCCGCCGGCGCCGACGCCGAGCCCATCCGCGCGGGTGGCGGCGCCTGCTTCGGCAAGTCCGACACCCCGGCCGTCGATACGGGTAACCCCCCGTCCATCCAGAGTTGTCACCCCGGCTCCGATCGCACCGCCCGTCCAGCCGGCGCCGGCTCCCAAGCCGATAGTCGAACCGACGACGACACCGACGCAGGTACCGACGCAGGTACCGACCAGCAGCCCGCCGACCCCGCCGTTCACGCGAGGGCAGTCCCCACCGCTACCGGGAAAAGGGTGAGCGGGATGCCGAACGAACCCTCGGATCCCTCGCGCAAGAGCGGAGGCGATGAGACGCGGCTCGTCGAGACGCGGCTGGTGGACACGCGCCCGGTGCTTCCTGTCCCCCGCCATGCCACGACCAGTGCTTCGGGAGCGGTCGACGCCACCGTGCCGATCCCCCGGCAGCTGACAAACCCTGAGTCCGAGGTACGGCTGCGCTTCGGACCAGGCGTTCCGGCCCAACGCCGGCCTCGATCCCCCGACGACGAGGTGACACTGTCGCCACCGACCGATCGACGTTGGCGAGTGCTCAACATCCTGCTGACGACCGCGCTGGCCCTCGTCGTGCTCTGGCTCCTGTGGCCGTCGCATCCGATCGAGGTGCGGCAGGTGACCGTTCGCGCTCCGGCCGTCGTCAGCTGTGGGAGCAGCGCCGACGTCGTCGCCACCCTGCAGACGAACGGCCGAGCCGGGGACGTCCGCTACCGCTGGGTCCGCAACGACGGACTGACGAGCGAGGTCCTCACCACAAGTCCGCCGGACGGCAAGAGCACGGTGGACGTGCACCTGCGCTGGACCTTCACCGGGCCGGGCACCTACGCCGCCCAGGTCACCATCGAGGTGATCGAGCCGCAGGCAACAGCAGCGGCGACGTCGTTCACCTACCGCTGCTGACGGAGACGGAGCTGGTCCCGCACAACTGATCGGACGGGTTTCAGAGTTCGGCTCGCCCCGCCGACCGGCTCGTGCTATCAGGTTCCGACACCGTTCCCACCGACAGGAGGCGACCGTGATCCCGGAGATCGGAACCGAGCTGATCTACCCGACCAGAGGCACGCGGACGGTCTTCACCGCGACCGCCGCTTCGACGGCGGGGAGCTACGTCGAGGTCGAGGCGACCTACCCACCGCACGGCAAGCCACCGCCGCGCCATCTGCACCCGGCGCAGGACGAGCACTTCACGGTGCTCAGCGGACGCATCCGCTACGTGCGGGACGACGAGGCCGCTGAGGCCGGCGAGGGGGACGAGTTCGAGGTCCCGCGCGGGGTGGCGCACCAGATGTGGTCACCCGGCCCGGAGGGTGCGGTGCTCCGTTGGCGGATCAGCCCGGCGCTGCAGACGGGCGAGATGTTCTGCGAGCTGTGGCAGCTCAGCCGCGACAACGGCTGGGCGCCGACGCCGGCGCAACTCTTCGGCATCGTGTCCAACCACAGCGCGGAGTTTCAGCTCTGCTGATGGGCCGGCGGTTCGTCAGCTCACGTACGGGCCCTCGTTCTCGAGCGCGTCGACGACATTCCAGGTAAGTCGCCCGACGATCCCGTCGACGGTGAGACCCCGGTCTGCCTGCAGGTCGCGCACCGCACTCTCGGTCCAGGGGCCGAATCGGCCGTCGACGTTGGGCAGGGGATAGCCGAAGGCCTGCATCCGGTACTGCAGGCGCCGCACGGGGAGCCCGTGGCTCCCGCGCCGCAGCACCGGCTCGCTCTGGTCGGCCTCGTCGATGTTGCGCCAGGTGATCGGGCCGACGATGCCGTCGGGCGAGAGGCCGACGGCGGCTTGGAACGCCTTCACGGCGTTCTGCGTGGTCGCGCCGAAGTACCCGTCCGCTGGCCCGGGGTGGTAGCCCAGGGCGGTCAGCGCCTCTTGCAGGTCGTGGACCGCTGAGCCCTGCGCACCGAGCTTCAGGGTGGGTTCTGACATGTCCGTCTCCTCGCGTCGTGGGACGCGGGCACCCTCGCACGTCGATGCGGCGTCCGGCAGAGATTTCGACAGATCAGCTGACGATCAGGTCCACCAGCTGAGGACGGGACGCGGTACGTCCCGGGAACTGCGGCGGACGAGGCGGCCCGACATCCAGACGACGAGCTCGGCCAGGTAGAAGACGGCGAGCGCCACGAAGACCACAGCTGCCGGCGGCAGCACGACGGGTGCGGCGAGCAGGCTGACCAGGAGGACGAGCGGTGCGTCCCGGAGCCAACCCACGGTTCCACCGGGCTTGCGCAGTGCGGCCCAGCGCACCGCCGCCCACATCAGCCATCGGCGCAGCACCGGCACCGCCTGCGAGCCGAGCGCCTGACGGAACAGCCGGTCGGCGTCGCGGTAGGTGAGCTCGCCGGCGGCGACGAGGTCGCGCCACAGGTGGTCGTGCAGGATCGCCGAGAGCGTGTACCGGCCGTAGCGCGGGAGCAGCCAGATAAACACGCGTGGCACGGACGCGAAGTCGGTGCGCTGACCCACCGGCACGTTGTAGGCGCCGCTCGTGTCGCGGTAGGTGAAGGCATGCAGCACTTCCCACTCGACATCGTTGAGCTGCCGAACCCGGACCTCGGCGTCGGGATCGAAGCCGCTCATGGCTCGCAGCGTTCCATGCCCAACCTCAGAAGGGGAGGTCATCACGCGGACCGGCAGGCGGTGTCTCCCACACCGCGAACACGTTGGACAATTTCCGCGTCTTGTTGGCGATCCGACGGTTGCGGGCTGAGTCGCGATGGCGGCGGCGCTCCGAGTCGGCGGCCAGGTAGGCGTTCAGCGACGGGTCGTCGTCGTGGTGCTCGGGAGGGTCGTCGTAGGTGCGTCCGCACGGTGACGTCCAGCGGGCGGTCCCGTCGGGCAGCAGCACGTAGTTCCAGTTGGTCTCGTGCTTCAGGCAGTGATGCGTCGGGCAGAGATCGGCGAGGTTCTCCTCGACGGTTTCGCCGCCCTCGGTGTGGAACGCCTTCACGTGGTCGAGGTCGCAGTGGACCGCCGGAGTGGTGCACCCCGGCCCACGGCAGGCGACGTCGCGCCCTCGGACGTGCCGGGCCAACCTCCGACCGGGGCGGTAGGTCTTCGCGCCGGCCCACAGGAAGCGACCGCCGCCCGGCTCCACCACCCACTTCGTCCAGTCGCCGTCGTGCGCCAGCTCGCGGGCGACGTCGGCCGGGATAGGCACGCCGTCCAGCTCTCCAGCGGTGTCGGACAGCCGGAGCAGGGTCTCGAGCGTCACGGTCACGTTGATGGGGATGCGATTCGGCCCGGCTCGGCCGCAGGTGCCGCAACGCCGGTGCGCCGGCCGATGCGGGTCGCCCCGACGACGCTTGCGCTTCCGTCGTCGCTGGCTGCCACCAGAAGTGCCCGAGGGCTCGTCAGTGGGCTGCGGACCGTCGACGGGCTGCCGGTACAGCGGGACGAGACCCAACCGCTCGCGGGCCCAATCGCGCAGCACGTCGAAGCGGCGGACGTTCAGCGACCGGCACTCGCCGGCGACGCGGAGCCGGGCGTCGAGGTCGATGGCGCTCTTGATCTCGGCGATCATCTCGACCGGCCCCTGCACGCCGAGCCCGGCGAGGCCCTCGACGGCATCCGTCCACGACGACACATCCCGCTTGCGGCGACGCTGCTCCGTGCGGCGTGCGAGGGCCTCCGGGGCGTGGCGGGCCAGTGCCGTCTCCAGCCGCCGCCCCAGCCCGCGGACCGACCCGGGCACGGCGTCCGCCTCGACCGCCTGCGCCACCGTCACGTCGAGCCCGCGGACGGCACGCTCGATCTTCTGCACCTGCGACATGGAGAGCTCCCCCGCCTCGAGGCGCTTCAGCGTCGTCGGGAGTCGCCCCACCACCCCGCGAGCGGTGGCCACCTTCGCCGCCGCAGTCGCCGGGTGCAGGTTCAGCGAGGTGGCCACCTCATGAAGGGCCTCGTCGATCTTCCTGCCCCCGGGCTGGGTGCCCGCGATCACGGCCTGGAACTGCAGCGCCAGCGCGGCCAGCAGTCGCATCGCCTTCTCGGCGCCGATCAGGGCCGAGACACCGTCCGCGCGACGCATCGAGGAAGGGTCGACGGAGAGCAGCAGCTCCAGCGACTCGAGCCCCGGCGTCCCTTCCGCGAGCGCGCGGTCGAAGACGTCCGCGGCCCCGGGGCCGGGCTGGTCGCACACTGTGGCGGAGGGCGCATCGTCGCTGCGCGGTTCTTCGAACACCTGTTCGATTATGCCAACCCGGTGAGGACTTGTACACCCTCTGAGCTGCACAAACGCAATCTGTGGATAGGACAGCGTTGTCCACAGGGGTGATCAGGAGGACCTGCACGAGGATTCGCGTAGAGCGCGCCGAGCCCGTCGAGCCGGAAGTCCAGGCGCAGGTCCAGCGTCGGCGCCCACGGGAGCGAGGCGCGACCGCGCACGCCGTCCAGCCGACACGATCGGGACCTGGCCGGGGCTCGCTCCGGTCGGACGACTGCTCGGGGCGGTCCCGGACGGTCGTCACAGCGGCCTCCCCCGGTCGCAGCCCCCCGCATCAAGGCTGCTTGCCGATGTGTCCTGGTGGCGGTCCTCGCCGACGCTGTCCGTGACCGGCGTGGAGAACGTGCCGCAGCGGGCAGGGCTGCAGGGTGAGTGCCGACCCGAGTTCGTGGCCGTCCGACTTCTTCGCCCGGCAGGACTCGTCCGACGACGCGGACTTCTACGCGTCGCCCCGCTTCG
>JAVEDQ010000157.1 GCA_030840885.1 Frankiaceae bacterium | reverse complement strand
TTGAACAGGGTGTCGCCGCTGAACACTGCGCCCAGCTCGGGGGCATGGAAGCAGACCGCGCCGGGGGCGTGGCCGGGGGTCACGAGCACCTCCAGCCGGGTGCCGGCGACCTCCAGCCGCTGGCCGTCGGCCAATTCCCCGTCGGGCCGCGCATCGGCGTGGGCCATCCGCCAGAGCACGTCGTCGGCCGGGTTCAGCAGCACCGGCGCGCCGAAGCGGCGGCCGAGCTCCGGCGCGACGTTCACGTGGTCGTCGTGGGCGTGGGTGCAGGCGATGGCGACGACCTTGCGCCCGCCGACCGCCGCCTCGATGGCGTCCGCATCGTGCGGAGCGTCGATGACGATGACCTCGTCGGCGTCACCGACGATCCAGACGTTGTTGTCGACGTCCCACGATCCGCCGTCGAGGTGGAACTGGCCTGAGGTCACGAGCTGTTCGATGCGCACAGCATTCAGGCAATCACGGCCAGGCGATCACGCCCGCGATCGGGCCCGAGCAGCAGTCCCTCAGGGAACGGGGACGGTCACGTTGCCGCCGGTGCCTGTTCCGCCGCCGCTCGAGCTGCCACTGCCACTACCGCTGCCGCTGCTCGGCGCCGGAGCAGCACTGCTCGCAGCGGCCGAAGGACTCGGCGCGGCGGCACTGGCGCGCGCCGACGGGGTAGCCACCGCGCCCGACGGCTGGGCCGACTGACGGGCGGTCGGGGTCGGGGTCGCGGTGCCGGCGCCCGCACCACTGCCGGAGGAGGTCGGCGTCGGTGTCGGGGTAGGCGTCGACTTCGAGCCGGTCAGTGACCCGATCGTGGTCGACGATGACCCGCTGTGACCGGTGAGCGACGAGATCGGCTTGTTCGTCAGCGCCTCGAAGGCGGTGATCGCGACGATCGCTAGTACGAAGACGAGCGCTGCTGCGCCCAGCAGGGCCGGCCACTTGAGTCCGCGGCGCGACCCGACGGTGAGCCAACCGCGGCGCCAACGACTGGGACCTGCGTCCGAGCCCACTACGTCACCGTCCGCTCGGTCGCCGTTCGCTCGGTCGCGGTCCGGTCGGCCGCGGTCGCGCGGACCTGGACGATCGAGCACCGCGGTCGAGGAGGTCGTGCGACCGGGGCGGGTCGTGCCGCCGGACTCGCCGGCGCGGGCGGTCAACAGGTTCTCGCGGGCTCGCCGCAGCTGGCTCGTCGTCCGCTTCATGGACGAGCTGTACAGGGCGCTGCCGGTGGTCGAGATGATCGCCACGAGGCCTGCACCCACCACTGTCCCGGCGACGCCGAACAGTGAGGCGACGACGGCGGCGGACACCGAGGCGAGCGCGCTTGCCGCCACCTGGACCGCACTGAGTTGCACGCGGTCGCGCGGGGTGTCCTCGGGCGGGTGGTCCCGGGTATTTCGGAGGTCTGAGGTGTCGGAAGTCATGGGCTCCGGAGGTCTGCTGATAGGGCGTGCGGAGGGGCGGGAGAGGTGCTTGCTGAGTGCTTGCTCCATGCTAACGGCGACGGTCCGGCGACCCCATCCCTGACGCGGATTCACAGCCCCGTCGGAGGGTGAGCCTCCGCACGATGGCGTGCCCGAGGGCACTGATCGCTACACCGATCGCTACCACCGGCGTCGGCGTGTGAGCGCCCCGCCGCCGGGGAGGGGCGGGACATGGATCAGGAAACGAACGACCAGGTTTTCGTCGCCGTAGCAGCCGTCGAGGCACGTGGCGCGGACGTCCGCCTCGAGCAGGTCGCCGCCGAGGCCGGCCGGAGCGTCGACGACACCCGCGCGGCGCTGTCCGACCTGTCCCACCAGAACCTCACTGCAGAGTTCGTCGACGACGCGGGCTCCCGCTGGACGGTCAAGGACCGCGGCTGATGCGGATCGACCTGACCGGGCGCCGCGCGCTGGTCACCGGGTCGACCGCCGGAATCGGCTACGCGATCGCGCACGGCCTCGCTGAGGCAGGTGCCGCCGTCGTCGTCAACGGGCGTACCGAGGCCCGGGTGGCCGAGGCGGCCGAGCGGCTCCGCGCCGACATCCCCGGCAGCGACGTCACCGAAGCCGTGGCCGATGTCGGCACGGCTGACGGAGCGGCCGCCCTGGTCGCCCTGGTGCCGGACGTCGACGTGCTGATCAACAACGCCGGAGTGTTCCAGCCCAAGCCGTTCGTCGACATCACCGACGAGGACTGGCAGATCGTCTTCGACGTCAACGTGATGAGCGGCGTGCGCCTGTCGCGGCACTACGTTCCGCGGATGGTGGACGCGGGATGGGGCCGCGTGGTCTTCATCAGCAGTGAGTCGGCCCTGCATATCCCGGCGGAGATGATCCAGTACGGGATGTCGAAGACGGCCCAGCTCGCCGTCGCCCGCGGCCTCGCGGAGACCTACCCGGCCACCGGCGTCACCGTGAACTCGGTGCTCCCGGGCCCCACCCGGTCCGAGGGAGTCGGGCAGATGCTGAGCTCGATGGCCGAGCAGCAGGGCAAGGCGCAGGAGGACGTGGAGCGCGACTTCATCGCCGAGAACCGGCCGACCTCACTGCTCCGGCGGCTCACCACCCCCGAGGAGGTGGCGAACATGGTCGTCTACGTCTGCTCACCACAGGCGTCGGCCACCACCGGTGCCGCGCTGCGGGTCGACGGGGGAGTCGTCCGCGCGATCCCGTAGCGCTCATTCCGTCGCTCGGTACTGCCAGAAGGACGGGAACACCGCGACCAGGACCACCATCCCGACGACGACGAGCAATCCGCCGCCGACGATGGTCGGGGAGACGCCGATGCCGGCGCCGAGGGTTCCGTGCACCAGGTCAGCGAGCCGCGGTCCCCCCGCCACGACGACGGTGAACACGCCCTGCATCCGGCCGCGCATCTCATCGGTCGCCGCCTC
>JAVEDQ010000578.1 GCA_030840885.1 Frankiaceae bacterium | reverse complement strand
CCTGCTCGTCCTCGGCGGCGGCGGCTTCCTCGGCTACGCCGCCGTCACCGAAGCGCTCGCCGCCGGCCACGAGGTGACCGTGCTCAGCCGCGAGGGCAAGGCGTCCGTCGAGGGCGTCGAGGCGCTGCGGGGCGACCGCACCGGTGACCTCGCGGCGCTGCACGGCCGCGAGTTCGACGGCTGCCTCGACACGTTCAGCGACCCCGACGCGGTGGCCGCGACCGCGCAGCTGCTCGACGGCCACGTCGGGGCCTACGGCTACATCTCCGGCATGAGCGTCTACGCGCCGGACGGGCCACGCGTACCGGACGAGTCGGCCCCGGTCCGGGTCGAGGGCCGGTACGACGACGTGCTGCAGGACCGCTCCGTCGCCAAGCTCGCCTGCGAGGCCGCGCTGGCCGAGCACTTCTCCGGGCCGAGGCTGGTGACCCGGGTCGGCATCATGGTCGGCCCCCGCGACCCGAGCGACCGCTTCACCTGGTGGCCCGTCCGCCTCGCTCGGGCGCTCGCCGGCACGGCGGACCGTCAGGTGCTCGCCCCCGGCGACCCCGGCCGTGCGGTCCAGCACACCGACGTGCGGGACCTCGCGGGATGGATGGTCGGCATGCTTGCCGCCGGCTGCGGCGGGTTGTTCAACGGCGTCGGGCCGGGACGGCCGGACACGGTCGGCGAGATCCTCGACGCGTGCCTGCTGGCCGCCGGCGGCGAGGCGGGCGACGTCGAGTTCGTGTGGGCCGACGAGTCCGAGATGCGCAGCGCGCTCGCCGAGGCACTCCCCGACGAGGAGTCCCGGCCGCTGTGGTTCCCGGAGGACCAGATTCCGCAGGACGCCATCGACTCCTCCGCCGCGCTCGCAGCTGGACTGACCTTCCGCTCGGCCGAGCAGACGGCCCGGGACACCCTTGCCTGGGCCGCCGAGCGCGAGCTCTCGGCGGGGTTCGGTCCGGACCTCGAACGTGCCCTCCGGCGGCGAGCGGGGGCCTGAGGGACGCGGTCAGGTCGTTGCGAGCGTGCCCTCAACGGAGGGTAGTGCGCCCAGCTGACCGACCCAGCAGGAAGACGGGTAGCAGCGGCACGCTTGCCGGGGCAATTGTCGCGAGAAGGGTAGGGCCGAGGAAAGGCAGTCTTACAAAGGTGTCGACGAAGGAGTCGCAGTGCCCGACCTGAGCTTCACCGGGATCCACCACCTCGAGTTGACCGTGCGCGACCTCGAGCGGTCGGTGGCCTGGTACAGCTCCGTCCTGGGCCTGGAGGAGGCGGCGAGGGCCGACGTCGAGGACCGCACCGTCGTCCTGTTCTCGGTCGGCCCGCTGCTCCTCGGCCTCGTCGGGCACCCGAACCCGCCGGACACAACCTTCGACGAGCTCCGCACCGGCCTGGACCACGTGGGCTTCCGCGTCGCGACTCCCGACGCCGTCTCCGCCTGGGCCGCCCGGCTCGACCAGCACGACGTCGCCCACTCCGGCGTGAAGGACGGGGCGATGCCGGAAAGCAAGGTCGTCATCTTCCGGGACCCGGACAACATCCAGCTGGAGTGTTACTACGCCCCTCGCCCCTGAGACGTGCCGGCGCGAACGCGGGCCCCTGCCGCCCATAAGGTTCTCGGGAGGTTCCGACAAGGCAGTAAGCGCACGGTCGTCCTTGTCAGCGACGACGCAGGAGTAACCGCCGGCGGCGCCACGATTAAGAACCGGTAGGAGGAGCAATGTCTGTCACCCTGACGCTGCCGCGCTGCTCGCACGCACCTGTATGTCCGAGCGCGACCGCTTCCGACCACGCCGCCGCCCACGTGGTAGCGGATCACTGCGAGCAGGGCTGGTCGCTGCTCTGCAACGGCGTGGTGCTGTTCACCGACGCCGGCGAGCTGCTCCCCGACGGCCGGGCGGTCGTTCCGCACCGGGAGGCCCCGCACGCGCGTCAGGCCTCGCTGGTCGCCGCCTGACCCGCTCGACGGATTCGGTACTTCGGTCCCGCGTCAGGCGGCCTCGAACGCAGCCGACGGCAGCGGCTCGGGTGCCCGCGTCGACCGGGGTGTCATCCCGATCGCGGCGACGGCCGCGAGTACGGCACTGACCGCCACCGCGAGCCACACCCGCTGGAACGCGTCGTGCGCGGCCACGTAGCCGATCGGCTTGCCGACCAGAGCGACGAGGATGCTGACGCCGAGCACGGTGCCGAGCTGACGGCTCATGTTGACCACGGCACTGCCGGTGGCCGAGCGGTCGGCCGGCAGGTCACTCGTCGCCGCCGAGAGGATGGTCGGCAGCGCGAAGCCGACACCGATCCCGCCGATGAGCCAGCCCGGCAGCATCTCGGTCACGTACTGCGGCTCCGGACCCACGCTGGTCAGCACCAGCAACGAGCCGCAGGCGACGAGGACGCAGCCGAGCGCCGCGATCCGGCCCACGGGAACGCGGTGCGCGATGCTCTGTGCCACCGCTGCGAAGATCGGCACCATCAGCGGGCCGGGCGCGATGGCCAGACCGGTGCGGATGGCCGAGTACCCCCAGACCTGCTGCATCCAGAGGATGGCGACGAGCAGGTTCGCCGCGAACGCGATGCTGAACAGCAGGGACGTGGCGTTGGACCAGGCGAAGGCCCGCACCTTCAGCAGCGCCGGCTCGACCACCGGCAGCGGGTGGTGCAAGGAACGCCAGGCGAAGACGGCGGCCCCGAGGACGGAGACGGCGAGCGAGGTCAGCGTCGCGGTGCTTCCCCATCCCCAGTCCGGCGCCTTCACGAGCGCGAGCGAGAGCGTGCCGATGGAGAGGGCGAGCACGGCAGCACCCACCAGGTCGGGGATGCGGCCGACCTGCTCGTCGCGTGACCTGGGCACGATGCGCACCGCGACCGCGAAAGCCGCGATGCCGATCGGCAGGTTCACCAGGAAGACCCAGCGCCACGAGGCTTCGACCAGCACCCCGCCGACGGCCGGACCGACCGCGGCGGCGAGGGCACCGGTCGCGGCCCAGATCCGCACCGCGCGCACCCGCCCGGCCGGTGGGGTGGCGTTCACCAGCAGGCCGAGGCTGGTCGGCGTCAGCAGTGCAGCTCCGGCGGCCTGCAGGGTGCGGAAGCCGACGAGCAGCCACGGGCCGGTGGCCAGGGCACACGCCAGGCTGGCGGCCGTGAACACCGCGAGCCCGAGCAGGAAGCCCTGCTTGCGGCCGAACCGATCAGCCAGCCGACCCAGGGGCACGAGCAGAGCCGCGTAGACGATTGCGTAGCCGTTGAGCACCCAGGACAGATCCGAGAGCGAGACGCCGTCGAAGTCCTTCCCGATCTCGTCGAAGGCCACGTTGACGATGAACAGGTCGAGGCTCGCCATGAAGGCGGCGACGGACAGCACGGCGAGGACCGCACCGGGGCGAGCGGCGGTGCGCTCCACCGCCCGCTGATCCTTCGACACCGGGTGACTTTGGTTGGCCATAGTCAGAAGGATGGCAGCTGACTTGGCTTCACGCAAGCCAGGTGGGATGATCGATGCATGGAACCCGAAACGCTGCAGCTCCAGGGCCGGCTCAGTGACCGCGGCAGCTGGACGGCGACCCGCTGCTCCATCGACGCCGCGCTCGGCGTCGTCGGCACCCGCTCGGCGTTGCTGCTGATGCGCGAGGCCTTCTACGGCACCCGCCGCTTCGACGACTTCGCGCACCGCGTGGGCATCACCGAAGCGGTGGCGGCGGCCCGGCTGAAGGAGCTCGTCGACGCCGGCCTGCTGAGCCGCGCCCCCTACCGCGAGCCGGGGCAGCGCACCCGCTACGAGTACGTGCTCACCGAGATGGGACGGGACCTGGCCCCTGCCGCGTTGGCCCTCATGCAGTGGGGCGACAGCTGGCTGACCGGGGAGGCCGGCCCGCCGCTCGCACTGACCCATGCCGGCTGCGGCGCGCCCGTCGCGGTCGAGGTGCGCTGTGCCGAGGGCCACGAGGTGCCGCTCGGGGAGACCGCCGTCGACGTCCGCCGCCGGGTCCGCCCGGCCTGACGGCGTTACATTCTTCCGTCAGGCGGCTACATCAGCGCCGGAGCCGCTTCGCCCGGTACATCCGCGCATCTGCCGCGTGCAGCAGGGCGTCGAAGTCGGAGCCGTCCGCGGGGTAGGCACTTGCCCCGAAGCTCGCGACGATCTCAACGGGCCCACGCGCGGTCAGCATCGGCTCGGCGAGCACCGCGGCGAGGTCGGCCCGCACCCGCTCGGCCTCCTCGGCCGCGGTGGCCGGGTCGAGGTTGGGCAGCACGACGAGGAACTCGTCGCCGCCGAGGCGCGCGACCAGGTCCCCGCGCCGTAGCCGGGCCTTCAGCCGAACGCCGACCTCCCGCAGGACCGCGTCGCCCGCACCGTGGCCCAGCACGTCGTTCACGTCCTTGAAGCCGTCGAGGTCGAGATAGAGCAGAGCCACCCCGTCCCGGTTCAGCTGGGCGGACAGCAGGACCGGCTCGAGGGCGTCGAGCAGCCGGCGGCGGTTCATCAGCCCGGTGAGCGGGTCGGAGTACGCGAGTTGTTCGATCTGCTCGACGTAGCCGACGATGCGGGCCCGCTCCTCGCGCAGGGCCGTCTCTGCCTCCACGCGGGCGGTCACGTCGTTCTGGACGCCGATGTACTGCACGAGCCGGCCACGCTCGTCGAAGACCGGGGCAAGGTAGATCTCGTTCCACCACGGCTCCCGGTTCGGTCCCCGGTAGTTGCGCAGGGTCTCGCGGCTCTCGCGGCCCTCGGCCACCGCAGCACGGATCCGATCCACGGCCGCGCGGTCGGTGTCGGCGCCCTGCAGGAACCGGCAGTTCCGGCCGAGCACGTCCTCGACCCGCAAGCCGCTCAGTCGTTCGAACGCGCTGTTGGCGTAGACCAGCGGCTGGTCCGGACGGGTGACGTCGCTGATCGTCACGCCGTTGGTCGTGGCGGCCAACGCGCGGCGCAGGGTGCGCTCGGAGTTGGGCAGCACGGTGGGCGAGCAGGCGTTGCTGACGACGCCGGCCGCGGCCGAGCCGTCCGCCATCCCCGCGGCTTCCGGGATGCGGGGGGCCTGCGCGACGATCCGCGACAACATCGACTGCGCAGCGGCGACGACCGTCTCCCGGTCGTAAGTGAGCGCGAACTCGAAGGTCCGCTCCATGTCCGGACCGGCGTCACCGAGATCGCGGGCGAGCAGCCCGGCGGCGAAGTGCGGAGCGAGCACGACGATGTTCCACTCGCCGCGTACCGAGTCGGTCGGGTGCAGCGCGGCACCGCGGACCCCGGCGACCGGGCTGATCGGAAGGTCCTCGCCCAGCGCCCCGACGAAGGCCACCGACTCGACGAGCTCGCGGTAGCGGTGGGCGGTCGGCACCGTGAAGTGACGCGCCTCCTGGA
>JAVEDQ010000571.1 GCA_030840885.1 Frankiaceae bacterium | reverse complement strand
CCGAACCCGTGCTGGACGAGGTCCAGGAACAGCGCCTTCTTGTTCGGCCACAGCCGGAACAGGTACGCGTGGCTGATGCCGGCGGCCGCGGCGACGTCCTGCGTGCTGGTGCCGGCGTAGCCACCGGCGGCGAAGCAGGCGACCGCAGAACGCAGCACAGACGCGCGGCGCTCGTCGGCCGTCATTCGCGTGGCTGGGCTCATGTCGGCCATAGTGAGTGACCACTCACTACCTTGTCAAGCGGGTGGCACACCTCAGGGGCAACCGGCGAGGACGCGAGCGAGCGCATCCCGCTCGGCCGGCGTCACCCAGAGGTCGTACGCGGCCTTCACCTGCACCTGCCGCCGGGCGTAGGTGCAGCGGTACGCCGTGTTCGGCGGCAGCCAGCTGGCGGCATCGGCGTCGCCCTTCTGCTGGTTGGTAGGCCCGTCGGTGGCCTGCAGGTTGCGGGGGTCGTTCGCGAACGCCTCCCGACGGCTCCCGTCCCACTGCTGCGCCCCGGTCTGCCAGGCGTCGGAGAGCGCGACGACGTGGTCGATCTGCACCGCCGAGGCCTGCGCCTTGCGGAACGTGAGGGTCCGGCCGGTGTAGGGATCGGCCAGCGTGCCGGTCACCACCACACACCGCGAACCCGGCCGCATCGTCTCGTCCGCGAGGTCGCGGGCGAGGATGTCGTTGCGGGTGTCGCAGCCGTTGTGGTCGACGTCCTCCCACGCCGGCCCGAACTGTGCGCGGCTGTAGCCGGTCTTCGGCGCGCGGCCCTTCACGGCGAGGCCGGCGAGCTCTCCCGCAGCTCCCGCCGCATCCGGAACCGCCTTGGCCGGCGTCGACGCCGACAGCGCCGAGCAACCCCCGGTGAGGACGAGAGCGAGCGACAGCGCGACGGCTGAGGAGACGGCGGAGACGGCGGAGGTAGGCATCGCTTTCAGTGTCGGACGCGTCCGCCGCGAACCGGAGCGGGACGCACCGATCAGCTGTATCTGACCAACTGCGCCTGCGTCGTACGGTCGGGCGCATGACCGAGCCGAGCTCCGACGAGCTGGGCGCCGACCTGCGCCGCTTCGTCGACGTCTCCCCCACCCCGTTCCACGCCGTGGCCGAGATGGCCCGACGCCTCGAGGCCGCCGGGTTCCGGGCCCTCGACGAGCAGGACCGCTGGGAGCTGACGCCGGGCGAGCGCTGCTACGTCACCCGCGACGGCGGCAGCATCATCGCTTTCCGGCTGGGCACCGCCCCGCTGTCCTCGGCCGGGGCCCGCCTGGTCGGGACGCACACCGATTCGCCGACCTTCCGCGTGCGCCCGCGGCCGGACGCCCGTCGGGTCGGGTACCGGCTGGTGGGTGTCGAGCCCTACGGCGGCCTGCTCGCCCACACGTGGATGGACCGGGAGCTGACGTTGGCCGGGCGGGTGGCCGTGCGGCTCGGGTCGGGCGAGCTGGACCTGCGGCGGGTCGTGCTGCCCGGCGCACCGCTGCGGCTGCCGTCGCTGGCCATCCACCTCGACCGCTCGGTCCGCGACGGGCTGAAGCTCGACCCACAGCGCCACCTCGTCCCGGTGTGGGGCCCGGACCACGGCGACGAGGCCGGCCTGCGGGACGCGCTCGCCGACCACCTCGGGGTAGCGGCCGACCACGTCGTCGGACACGATCTCGTCACCACGGACACGGTGCCCGCCGGGGTCACCGGGGCCGACGGCGAGTGGATCGCCGCCCCGCGCCTGGACAACCTCGCGTCGTGCCATGGCGGGCTGCTGGCCCTGCTGGACGCAGCCGACGAGGCGTCGCCGACCACGGCACTGCTGGTGGCCAACGACCACGAGGAGGTGGGCAGCGGCTCGGCCGAGGGGGCCCGCGGCCCGTTCCTCGCCGACGTGCTCGACCGGCTGGTCGCGATCACCGACGACGGCGATCGCCAGGCGCTGCCCCGCACGCTCGCCCGGTCGCGGTTGGTCTCGGCCGACATGGCCCACGCGGTGCACCCGAACTACGCCGAACAGCACGAACCGGGCCACCGCCCGGCGTTGAGCGGTGGCCCGGTCATGAAGCTGAACGCGAATCAGGCCTACGCGACCGACGCACGGTCCGGAGCCTGGTTCGCCACCCGTTGTGCCGACGCCGGCGTGCCTGTCCAGCACTTCGTCAGCCGGGCTGACCTACCGTGTGGTTCGACTATCGGGCCGCTGACGGCGACCCGGACGGGCATCCCGACCGTCGATGTGGGCGCGCCGCTGCTCGGCATGCACTCGTGCCGCGAACTCGTCGCGACCGCGGACATCGGACTGATGGCCCGCGCCCTGCGGGCCTGCCTCATCAACTGAGCACAGGCCCGAGCGCGCGTTCAACAGGTGCGTCTGGAGCGTGGTTCCGGTTGCTGCGGTTCCGGTCAGAGCCGCGGCGGCATCTGGGTCGGGTCGGAGGGCACCGACGGGGGCGGCGGCGGAATGGAGCCGACCTGCGGCATGCCCTGGGTTGCGCCGGCGGAGCCGGCAGCCCCCGGGCTGGCTGCGGGGCCGGGCGACGCGAGGGACGAGGAGGCCAGCGGCCTCACCGGCGGTGGCTGCGGGTCGGCCAGGCCGGGCTGGCGCGCGGCGGCGGGGGAAGCGCCCCCGCGGCCGGCGCGGTCCTTGACCTGCTGCAGCAGACGCGCCCGGGCCTGCGGGTCGGACGCGGCCTGCTTGGCCTGCGCGATCAGCTGCTGCCCGCGAGGGGTCTTCGAGAACTTGCGGGCCTGCTGGACGGCCATGGCGAGAAGGGCGGCTCGTGACATCTTCGGCATCCCTCATCCCTTCCCCTTCCGTGCCACATGTCACCGTCCGTCGCCGAGGCGAGCGGAATCTAGCGCTCGCGACACCTGTATTGTCCACTGCAGCGGTCGACTCGACCGAGTCAGTCAAGTACAGCGAGCTCGCCCCTGGCCTCGGAGGATCCAATGACCATCGCCCCGGAGCGCACCGCCGCGTT
>JAVEDQ010000559.1 GCA_030840885.1 Frankiaceae bacterium | reverse complement strand
ACTCGGCGTCGAGGCGTGCGCGGGTGGCCACTATTCAGGGAACCACTCTTCGGCAGTCGCGCTCAGGAACTCAGTGCACGGTCCGTGCCGTCGAGCGCGGACCGCAGCAGCCTGTCGATCGCCGTGTACTGCTCGGCGTGCTGCTCCAGCGCCACCTCGTCGAGGGCGACGAGCCGGGCCCGGGCCTCGTCCAACGCCGGGACGTCGTCCAACGCCGGGGTGTCGCCTGGAACGGGCGACGGCACCGGCGCCCCGGGAACGGGCATCAGCTGCTACCGGCCGAGGTGGCCTGCTTCGCCGGCGAAGACTTCGCCGCGGTCGCGCGGGCCGCCGTCGCCTTCGCGGCCGTCTTACGGGCTGGCGCCTTGGCCGGGTTCGCCTTCGTGGCCTTGGTCGCCGACGACGTGCCCGACGACTTGGCCGGCGACTTGGCCGGCGACGCATTCGCCGGGCTCGCCTTCGCTGCCTTCGTGGCCTTGGCCGGCCGACGCGGAGTGTCGGGCGTGTCGCCCGGCTCCGCCGCCCCACCCTTCGCCGCGAGCGCGAGGGCACCTTCGAGGATGGTCACCCGTCGCTGGAGTGACGTCACCTCGTCAGCGGTGGCCAGGCCGAGGCGGCTCAACGCGCGGTCGAGTTCGTAGCGGACCAGGGCCAGCATCGCGTCACGGTTGTTGCGGCTGTTGATCACGAGGTCGTCGGCGAGGTTCGAGACCTGCTCCGCAGTGGCCTCGCCCGACGCGGCGAGCGCCTTGGCGGCCGCTGTCGCGCGCTGGCGGGTCACCTCGGTGACCCCGCTGGCCAAGCTGAGATAGTTCTTGACGGCGTCGAGCATCGGGCTGTGGCCCTCCCTGTCCCCGGCCCCGACGGCCGGCGTGTGCGCGGACGGTATCGCGCGCGGGCCGTCGCGCCGCGTAGGCACTCCCTAGGGGGACACTGCTACGCGACACCTGATCGAAATGGCAGACTCCCGTCCGATGGCAACCAAGCAGGCGTGCGAGGCGGCGCTGCTCCAACTCGCCGAGCGGCTCGACGGGATCCCTGACGCCCAGAAACGCCGCCACTCGGTTGACCGGACGATCAGCTGCCACCTGTCTGACCTGCGCACCACCTACTCCGGCCGGCTCTGCGACGGGTCGCTCTGCGACGTCAGGGAAACGGTGCTGCCGGACGCGCAGATCCGACTGACGGTCTCCAGCGACGATCTCGTCGCCGTGACCGAGGGGACGCTGTCGTTCGGAACGGCCTGGACCAGCGGGCGACTGCGGATCGAGGCCAGCATGCTGGACATGCTGCGCCTACGCGCTGCCCTCTGAGGTAGTAGCCCCGCGGCCTCGAGGCGTCAGCAGTCGTCGGCGAACAGTCCCCGGCAGCTCTCGGGCACGTCGCCCTCGACCGACCGAACCTCATTCCCGGCATCGGCCGCGGCCCACGCTGCGGCACAGGCCGCGCGTAGGGGGTCGAGCCCGTCGTCGGCGTCAGTCTTGGCGTCAGTCTTGGCGTCAGGGTTGGCGTCAGGGTTGGCGTCTGTGTTGGCGTCTGGATCGGCGTCGTTGTGCCAGCTCAACGCCCCTGCCTCCGCCCGGCAGCACCAGGCTCCGCAGCGCGCCTCCACGACAGCGGACGACGCCTCGACATGGACGTCGGGCGCCGGCTGCAGCAGTGCACGCAGGTCGGCGCCGAGGAAGGTCGGGCGCTGCCCGGCGGGGGCGGCCACCGCGGCGGCCGCATCGACCACTCCCGTCAGGACGAGCAGCGAAGGTGTCCCGGCCCGCACCGCGCCCTCGATGTCGGTGTCGAGCCGGTCCCCGACGACCAGGGGCCGCTCCGCGCCGGTACGGCGGATCGATTCCTCGTGCAGGGCGCGCTCGGGCTTGCCGGCCACGAGCGGGGCGCGGTCGGTCGCGGTGCGCAGCAGGGCCACGAACGACCCGGCCCCCGGCAGCAGCCCGCGCTCGGCCGGGACGGTGCTGTCGAGGTTGCTCGCGATCCAAAGCCGGCCGGCGCGGATCGCGAGGGCGGCCTCGCACAGCCGGGCGTAGGTGAGTTCGGGGTCGTAGCCCTGCACCACGGCGGCCGGGTCGTCGTCGGCGCCGTCCACGGGGACCAGCCCCCGCTCGGCGACCGCCTGACGGAGCCCCGCTCCCCCGGTGACCAGCACCCGGCTGCCCTCGTCGAGCCGCTCGGCCAGCATGCGGGCTGCGGCCTGCGCCGAGGTGACGACGTCGTCGACGTCGGCGGGGACGTCCATGCCGTTCAACTTCTCCGCGACCGCGTCGGGCGGGCGAAGGGCGTTGTTGGTCACGAAGGCGAGCCGCATGCCGGCGTCCCGCGCCGCCTGCAGCGCCTCGGCGGCGCGCGGAACGGGATCGGCGCCGCGGTAGATGACGCCGTCGAGGTCGAGTAGGGCGACGTCGAAGCTCTCGGCCAGCGGTGTCGCCGAGCCACCGAGGGTGCCGACGGGCCGGTGGTCGCTCACTGGCGGGCCCGGCTCACTGGCGGGCCCGGCTCACTGGCGGGCCCGCTCGGCTCGGGCGCCCCGGAGCTCCCGGCCGTAGTGATCGAGATCCGGGCGCATGGCGGCAGCCAGCGCCAGGTGCTCGACGGCCTCCCTCAGGTCGCCGAGCTTGCGTGCCGACAGTCCCCAGCCGAACTGGGCGTAGTCGTCTGCGGGGTCGGAGTCGACCAGCTGCGCGAAGTTCTCCCGCGCCTCCGGATAGCGACGCGCGTCGTACTGGGCCCGGGCCAGCGCCTCACGCAGATGCCGGGACGTCGGTTCGGCCGTGACAGCGTGCTCGAGCACATGGACGGCCGCGGCCGGGTCTCCCCCGGCCAGCAGCTTCAAGCCGCGTTGGTACCAGTCGTAGACGTCGCCGGACGGTGGACGCACGGCGCGGTCCTGCTCGACGGTGCCCTCGCCTCCGGCGGTGTCGTCGCCGTCCTGCGCCACGTCGCCTCCCCTGCTGTCCGGGCCGATCCGGCGGATCCGCCCGGAAGACCTACGATTCACCAATGTCCTCGGACGGCTTGCCGATCCCACCCGGCCTCGTGCTGCAGCCCTTCCGGGCGCTGCGCTACTCGACCGATTCCGACCTCACCACGTTGCTGAGTCCGCCCTACGACGTCATCTCCGACGCCGGGCGAGCCGGGCTCGAGGCCCGATCTCTCCACAACGCGGTACATCTCATTCTCCCACGCGAGCCCTCCGACGGCGGGTCCGGCAGCCGCTACACCGCGGCAGCTGCGCTGCTCCGGACCTGGACCGCCGAACACGTCCTCGTCCGCGACGAAGCGCCTGCGCTCTATCTCTATGAACAGTCGAACGGCGATGCCGTGTTCCGGGGGCTGCTCGGCGCGGTCGCCCTCGCAAGGGCCGAGGCCGGCATCGTCCTGCCGCACGAGAACACCATGACCGGGCCGGTCAGCGACCGGCTCGCCCTCACCGAGGCGACCGAGGCCAACCTCGAACCGATCTACCTGGTCTACGCCGGTGACGGCGGCGTCGCCGCACTCACCGAACCGGTGCTGACCACCGAACCCGTGCTCGATGTCCGGAGCGTCGAGGACGGCGCCGGCGGTGAAGGACCCGCGGTGCGTCACCGGATCTGGGCGATCACCGACCCCTCGGTGCTCGCGCCGATCGCCGCCGACCTGCTCCCCCGCCGGGCGACGATCGCCGATGGGCATCACCGGTACGCCACGTATCTCCGCTACCAGGAGGAGCAGCACGCAGCGGGGCGCGGTGCCGGCGGGTGGGACGCGGGGCTTGCGTGGCTCGTCGACGCCACGAGCTCGGGGCCCGAGGTCCATCCCATCCATCGCGTCGTCCCCGGGCTGAGCTTCGCCTCGGCCACCGATCGGGCGCGCCGAGGCTTCCGGGTCCGTGGCCTGCCGGTGGACGCCGACATCACCGACCAGCTCGTCCTGGCCGGCAGCGCGGGCCCCGCCTTCGTGGTCACCGACGGCGCTTCCGCGGCGCTGCTGACCGATCCGGAGCCGTTCGCTCTCGACGCCACAGTTCCCCATGACCGATCGGTCGCCTGGCGCAACCTCGACGTGACCATCGCGCACCATCTGCTCATCCGTGACCTCTGGGAGTTGGACGACCGCGAGGGAGTCGTCGACTTCGCCCACGACGTCACCGACGCGCTCGAGCAGGCCCGGGCGCGGGCCGGGGTCGCGGTCCTGCTCAACCCCACGCCGGTGGCGAGCGTCGCCGCGATCGCCGAGGCCGGCGAGCGCATGCCGCGCAAATCCACCCTGTTCATGCCGAAGCCGGCCACGGGCCTGCTGTTCCGCCCGCTGGCGCCGTAGCGAACTCAGAGTTCGGGAGTCGCCTCGCCCAGCGCAGGCTCGTCAGTGGTCAGCTCATCGAGGCGTTCGTCGGCGTCGGTCTCGCCGTCGTCGATGGCGCTGACCGCCGTGAACCACTGGACGGCGTCCGCTGTGCGTCCGGCCTGCGCGAGCGCGTCGGCATAGGCGTACCAGAGCCTGGCCGTCCACGGCCTCACGGCCGAACTGTCCAGCTCGCGCACCTCGAGCAGGGAGACCGCGGCGGCGACGTCGCCCAGATCGCGCCGAGCACCGGACGCGACGATGAGTAGCTCGATCCGCGACGAAGGGTCGAGACCGCCGACATCAGGATCCTCGAGCATCGCCAGCGCCCGTTCCGGCCGACCCATGGCCCGTTCGCAGTCGGCGAGAACGGCCAGGTGCTCAGCGCTGCCGCCCATTCGCCGGAAGGCCCGCAGTTCCGCGGCCGCCTCCCGGTATTCACCGGCCGCATAGGCGGTGAGGGCAGCGGCTTCACGGGTGACCGCGAGGCGGGAACCCAGGGCCCGCGCCGTGCGCGCGTGCTCCAGAGCCAGCGCGGGGTCGTCGTCGATGAGCGCACCCGCCGCAGCCAGGTGCCCGGCGACCTGATCGGCACGATCTGCGGAGAGTCCCCGCAGGTCACGCCTTACGTCACCGTCGAGGCTGGCCGCGGTGATGCCCTCCGGGAGTGCCGGCCCGGAGATGCGAGGAGGCCTGGGAGCGTCGTCGCTGCGCCGCTCGCTACCGCCCCGCGATCCACTGGCGGCAGGTCGACCTCGGCCGTCGCGTTCCGGTGCGCTGCCGGACGTGGTTCGCCCGCCGGCGCCGCGACGTCGCTGGTCGCCGCGACCCTCCGAGTCGCGACGGGGTGAACCGTCGCGTCGACTATCGGAGGCGGACCCAGTCGGCCTTCTGGCAGAACCGGGCCTTCCGGACGGATTACGCCTATCCGAGGGATTGGGTCTATCCGAATCGCTTGGCTGACCCGACGAATCCGAACGCCTGTCCGAATGGGAAGAACGTTCAGAACTACTCAGTGGACGCTGGGGGGAGGCTGATCGCTCTCGACGCCGATCAGAAAACGTGCGTGAACCTTCGGAGGCGTTGCGTGCATTGCCCGCTTTCCGCCCGCCGACGTCATTCCCGCTTCCGGTCGCTCGAGCGCCGCGACCGGCGCTACCGGTCGAGGGCGCTTCCCGTCGGGGACGTCCGGCACCGCTCGCGCCAGCACGAGGCGTGCTTCCACGCCTGTCGTCCCGAGGGCGGCTGGCCCCTGATCGTTCCCCTTCGCGGGGCGGACGCCCGTCCTGAGGACGGGGAGGCTCGGACTCGCTCATGACCAACTCTCGGCGGAACACATCGGGGCCAGTCGGCCCGACGAGTGGACAAAATACTTCAGCGGGACCACCTGATAGGTGGCCCCGCTGAAGTGAAGATGTCCGGCGGCGTCCTACTCTCCCACGCAGTACCCCGCGCAGTACCATCGGCGCTAAGAGGCTTAGCTTCCGGGTTCGGAATGGGACCGGGCGTTTCCCTCTTGCTGTGGCCGCCGAAACGCTATCGAGTTTTCGATCATGTGGACTTCAAATTGCAGTCCCCGACCGTATCTCGGGAACCGCACAGTGGACGCGTAGCTTCTTTGTGGTCAAGCCCTCGGCCTATTAGTACCGGTCAGCTTCGTGCGTCGCCGCACTTCCACATCCGGCCTATCAACCCGATGGTCTGATCGGGGGCCTTACCAGGTTGACCCTGTGGGAGACCTCATCTCGAAGCGAGCTTCCCGCTTAGATGCTTTCAGCGGTTATCCCTGCCGAACGTAGCTAAACAGCAGTGCCGTTGGCACGACAACTGTCACACCAGAGGTTCGTCCATCCCGGTCCTCTCGTACTAGGGACGGCTCTTCTCAAGTATCCTGCGCGCGCAGAGGATAGGGACCGAACTGTCTCACGACGTTCTAAACCCAGCTCGCGTGCCACTTTAATGGGCGAACAGCCCAACCCTTGGGACCTACTCCAGCCCCAGG
>JAVEDQ010000549.1 GCA_030840885.1 Frankiaceae bacterium | reverse complement strand
GACGGGCATCCACCTGGTCGTCGCGGTCCTGCTACTCGCGGCCAACGCCTTCTTCGTCGGGGCGGAGTTCGCGGCGATCAGCGTGCGCCGCTCGATGCTCGAGCCGATGGCCGCCGAGAGCGCCATGGCCCGCCGGGTCCTGCGTGACCTGCGGTCGCTCTCGATGCTGCTGGCCGGCGCGCAGCTCGGCATCACCCTGTGCTCGCTGGGCCTCGGCGCGGTGGCGGAGCCGGCGGTGGCCCACCTGCTCGAGAGCCTGCTGCATCTGCTGCACGTGCCGGACGCCCTGCTGCACCCGATCGCGTTCGCGGTCGCGCTGACCCTGGTCGTCTTCCTGCACATGGTCCTCGGTGAGATGGTGCCGAAGAACCTGAGCATCGCGTCCCCGGAGCGACTGTCGCTGATCCTCGTTCCGGCGCTGTCGGCGTTCGTCACGGTGACCAAGCCGCTGATCCTCCTGCTGAACGGCATGGCCAACCGGGGGCTGGCGCTGCTGAAAGTCGAGCCGAAGGACGAGATCGAGTCGAGCCACACGCCGGAGGAGCTCGCCGACATCATCGCCGAGTCCCGTTCGGAGGGGCTGCTCGACCGCGACAAGCACGACCGTCTCACCGGCGCGCTCGTCCTGGAGAACCTGCGGGCCCGCGACGTGATGATCCCCGTCGAACGGCTGGTCACCGTCCCACCGTCGATCACCGCCGGCGAGCTCGAGGACGTGGTCGCCGAGACCGGCTACTCCCGCTTCCCCGTGGCTTCAGTCGCGGAACCCGCCAGCGAGCCCGTCGGAGCTGCGGCGGGAGCGACGGCCGCGCCCGGGTCAGCGGCCCGAGGGCGGTCGCGGCTCAACCCCGCTCGAGCCCTGCCGGTCCGCGCCCGGTCCCGTCCGCCTGGTGCGGAGCCCAGCGCGACGGGCGCGTCGACCACCCCCGCTGGTCAGGAGCTGCTCGGCTTCGTCCACGCCAAGGATGTGCTGGGACTCGACGCCGCGGCTCGCCGGCAGCCGCTGCCCCTGCAACGACTGCGCACTCTGCCCGCCGTCGCCCCTGACCAGCCACTGTCGGAAGTGCTCACCGACCTGCAACGTCTGGGCAGCCACCTCGGCCAGGTGCAGGAGCACGGCACCACACTCGGGATCATCGCCTTGGAAGACGTCGTCGAGGCGTTCGTCGGTGAGGTGGAGGACGCGTCGCACTTCGACGCCGAGTCCGACCCCCAGCCCGGTCACGCCTACGACCCCGACGCGTTCGCGCCGGAGCCGCGGGGCCAGGCGCAGGACTGATCGACTGGTTCGGCAGAGTTGATCTTCATTTGCGTCAAGCGGTAGATTGACCGTGCAGCGTCACAACGGTTATCCGGTTCGCTGCGGGCAGGCGAGCTCGAGGCAGGGGCGATGACGGAGCGGCAGGTCGGAAGCACCGATCGCCGCTCAGCGGCGCCCCGCCTGCCGACGGCGATGCGGGCGCCCGCTCCTGGACACCTGCCCCGCCGTCGAGCAGGCCATCCGAGCCGCCTACCTCTCGCGGTGCTCCGGCCTTCGCGGCCGTCCGGGCGCCGGCGCGACCGCGTCGTGCGCTGGTCGTTCCCAGTCCGTGACCGCTGCCGCCAGGAGCAGGTGCAGACCCGCGGCCCTCTCACCCCCGCACCGCTTCGTTGCTGTCCAGCTGGAGCCTCATGTCCTCGACCCCTCGTGGTCAACGCACCCGCCGCCTGATCATCGAGCGCACCGCTGCGGTGTTCGACGCCTCCGGGTTCGCCGGCGCCACACTCGCTCAGCTGGTCGCCGCCACCGGCCTGACCCGGGGTGCCTTCTACTTCCACTTCGACTCGAAGGACGCGCTGGCCGAGGCGATCGTCCAGGTGCAGCAGGAACGGGTGCTGCCGATCATCGACGATCTGGAGGCCAGCGAGGCCGACCCCATGCGGCGGCTCGTGCTGCTCTCCTTGCGCGCGGCGGAGTTGTTCGTCGGCGACCAGGTGGTGCGCGCCGGATCTCGGCTGATGACCGAACGGTCGCTCATCCGGCGGGAGCTGTGGATCAGCTACCCGTGGTGGGTCACGACCGTGACCCGGCTGCTGACCGAGGCCCGAGCCGACCTCGCCGACTTCAGCACCCTGCCGTCGTCGGAATGGCCGTCGACGACCGCCGACGCCGCGACACGGGAGACCGTCGCGCTCGCCGAGCACCTCCTGGCCAGCTGGACCGGCATCTACCAGCTCGCCAACGCCGGCCGCCTGAGCGAGATGCCGGACCGGTGGCGGGCTTTCTGGATGTTCTCGCTCCGTCGCCTCTGCCGGGATCCGGACCGTTGCGAGAACCTGGCCCTGTTCGCCGACGAGCTCGCCGACCAGCTGCGGGACACGGCCGGGCGAGCCGCCGAGCCGCCGGTGGTCGCCTCCTCGGGCTGATCGCGGTGGCCCTCAGCCGGGTTGCACCGACACGGTGCTGCCGTGGCGGCCCTTACGGACGTGGATCTGGGCCGGGATCCGCAGCCGCAGCTCTCCGACGTGGCTGACCAGACCCACCATTCGTCCGCCTTCCCGCAGCGTGTCCAGGGTGTCCATGACCTCGTCCAGCGTCGAGTCGTCCAGCGAGCCGAACCCTTCGTCGACGAACAGCGCATCGATGGCTGCGCCACCGGACTCGGCCGACACCACGTCGCCGAGTGCGAGCGCGAGCGCGAGGCTGGCCAGGAAGGTCTCCCCTCCTGAGAGGGTGGCGGTGTCGCGGTCCTGCCCCGTCCAGGCGTCGCGGGCGAGCAGCCCCAGGCCTGCCCGGCCGTTGCCGCGGCCGGCGTCGGTGTGCACCAGCGTGTACCGGCCCTGGGTCATCCGCCGCAACCGCTCGCTGGCGACGGCGGCGACCTCCTCGAGCCGAGCGGCCAGCACGTAGGAGGAGAGCGTCATCCGCAACCGGTTCGAGCCCTGACCGGCGGCAAGGTCGGCGAGCTGCTTCGCCTCGGCTGCGCGGACCTGCAGCGGGGGGAGCGTCCGCAACGCCGACGCGTAGCGCGGCACCAGGACGCTCAGCTCCTGCGCGCGGGCCGAGCACCTGGCTGCCTCCGCCGCCGTCGCGTCAGCCTGCTGCCGGGCGACGGCAAGGGCACGCGAACAACCCTCGACGTCGGCGACGAGCTCGAGGTCCACCGCCATCTCGGGGTCGGCGAGGGCCTCCCGCACCGCCGCCTCGGCCTCGCGGCACTGGTCGATCTGCCGTGACAGCTCGGCGAGGACGGAGGGGGCGAGCAGGGCAGCAGAGGCGGCCGCCGCATCCGGGAAGTCGGCCAGGGCGACGGCCTCGGCAGCAGCCGCCTCGCTGACGACCAGCTCGTCCTCGGCCGCCGCCGCATGGGCGAGGAGGTCGAGGAGCCGTTCCAGCCGGGTCACCGCCTGCTCCTCCCGCGAACGAGCGGCCGCGACCGACGGTGCGCCGCCCAGCAGCGCGGCGAGCTGCTCGCTGAGGTCGGCGGCGCGGGCGGTCGCGTCAGCGGCGCGCTGCCGGTGCAGGGTCATGTGCTGGTCCGCCTCGACCGCGCCGTCCCGCGCCGTGCGCTCCGCCACGGACAGCTTCTCGAGGGCGTCCTCCACGTCGGCGGCCGCTTCCACCTGCTGCTGCAGTTCGGCCGTCAGCACTGTCGCGGCCCGATCGGCGGCGGCCAGCGCGGCCGGCGTGAGCTGCGCGGCCTCGAGCTCGGCCAGACGCTCGTCGAGCGCGGCGAGCTCTGCCTCGGCCCGCGCGGAGGTGGCGGTGAGCTCGGAGACCACCTGCTGGGCCTGCTCGGCCGCGGCGCGGGCGGCGTCCTCCTGCTCGCGGGTGACCCGCGAGCCCCGCACCTCACTGGGATCCGGATGGTCGGTCGCTCCGCAGACGGCACACGGGTCGCCGTCGACGAGAGCTGCCGCCAGCTCCGCGATCATCGAGTCGACGCGCTCGTTCCTGAGCCGCGTCGACTCCTCCCGCAGCGACACCGCCGTCTCCCGGGCCTCGAGCAACTGCTCCGCCGCCCGGTCACGGCGGGCCTGTGCGCCCGTCCGCGCCGCGACGCAGCGCGAGGCCGCGGCGAGCCGTTCCCGCTCCGCCGCCAGCGCAGGCAGCCGACCGGCGGCGGCGACCGCCGCCTCCTGCCGCGCCTGAAGGGCCTGAGCCTTCGCCGGGAACTCCGCGAGCTGGCGGCGCCACCGCTTGCCGGCCGCTGCCGCGTGGGCGAGGGCCTGCTCAGCAGCCACGCCGCGCTCGCGTTCGGCCACGAGGCCGGCCTCGAGTCGCGCCGCGACGTCCAGCCGCGCGAGCGCGGCGCGACGTGCCTCTGTCTCGGCCCGGAGCGCGTCGTCGGAGGCATCGGCCAGGCCGAGGCCGACCAGTGCGGACCGGGCGGCCAGGACCTGCTCGCGTAACCCGACGGCCGTCGTCCGGCGTCGCTCGAGCTGATCGAGCACCGGCCGTACCTCGGCGGCGCGGCGGGCGGCGTCCGCCTTCTCGATCAACTGCGCCCGGACGGGGCGCGCCGCCTCGACCGCCACCCAGCGGTCGAGCAGTGCGCGGCGGCGCTGCTGTCGGCGGCGGAGATCGGTCACCTGCTGCAGCTGCTCCGCAGCGGTGTCCGCAACGCCGCGGGCGGCTTCCGCGGCGGCGAGTGCGGCGCTTTCGTGTTCGCCCGCCCGGTCGCCCAGCTCGACGGCCCAGGCGGCGGGCGGCGGATCCGCCGGCCCCGTCTCGTCGGTGCCTGCCGGGTCCGGGGTGCCGGCCGCCTGCGCCACCCGGGACGCCAGGCGCAGCACGGCCCCGGTGGCCGTGTCGAGTTCGGCGGCGCAGCGCCGGCGTCGCTCGGCGAGCCAGTCCTCCACGCGGCGGAACCTGTCGGTCGAGAACAGCCGCTGCAGCAGCCGGGTGCGATCACCTGCGTCGCTGCGCAGGAACGTGGCGAATTCGCCCTGGGGCAGCAGCACGACCTGGTGGAACTGCTCGGCGGACATCCCGAGGAGCCCGAGCAGCTCGGCGTCGGCCTCCCCGACCCGCGTGGAGACCGTGTGCCAACCGCCGTCGACCGCTTCCTGCAGCAGCACCTTGGCGGGGGTACGTGTGGTGCCGGTGCCCCGGAGCTTCGGTCGCTCCTGCTCCGGGGAGCGGGTGATGCGCAGCCGCCGACGCCCGACGGTGACCTCGAGCTCGACCTCGGTGGGCCGCTCCGGCACGGCATGATCCGACCGCAGCCGCCCGGCCCCCGACCGCTGCCCCGGCACCCGCCCGTAGAGGGCGAAGGCCAAGCCGTCGAGGATGCTCGTCTTGCCGGCACCGGTGTCGCCCTGCAGGAGGAACAGGCCGCTGGCCGCCATGGCGTCGAAGTCGACCTCCACCTGCTCGGCGAAGGGACCGAAGGCGGCGAGGCGCAGCCGATGCGGGCGCATCAGGCGGCCGCTTCGGCGCGGGCGCCGTCGGCGAGCGCCTCGACGAGCAGCCCGCGCTCGGACTCGGTGGGTGCCGTGCGCCGCACGTGGGCGACGAAGCCCTCCGCGACCTCGACGTCGCTGCGGCCGCGGACCCGGGCACGGTAGGTCCGGTCGTCGGCGAGCCCGCCCTCGGGCTGCCAGTCGAGGACCAGCACGTGCGGGAACCGGCGGCGCAGCCGGGCCATCGCGTCCTCCGGCCGGGACGGGTCGGTCAGCACGACGGAGAGGAAGTGAGCCTCGTGCACGCCGAAGCCGGGGGCCGTGAGCAGGTCGTCCAGCGACCCCCGCACCGCCGCGAGCCGTCGGTAGACGGGTGCGTCGACCTTCTCGACCCGGCGCAGCCCGGAGGTGTCCAACTCGACCAGCCAGCTGCCCTTGGTGTGCGAGGCCTCGGAGAACGAGTACGGCAACGGGGAGCCGCTGTAGCGGATGCCCTCGGACAACCGTTGTGGACCGTGCAGGTGCCCCAGAGCCGCGTAGTCGACCCCCTCGAACAGGTGCCCCGGCACCGCGCCGACGCCGCCGACGGCGATGTCACGCTCGCTGTCACTGACCGCGCCGCCGGTGACCCAGGCATGGGCCAGGACGACCGCCCGGGACAGGCCGCGACGGCGCCGGTCGGCGTGCACGCAGTCCATCGCCCGGCCGAGCACCGCGGGATGGTCGCGGCCCGGGACGGCTGACGACCCGTCCGGCGCCGACGGCAGCTCGTGGCGCGCCGCCTCGGGTTCGAGGTAGGGCAACGCGTACACCCCGACGGTGCCGTGGGCGTCGTCGAGCAACACCGGATCGCCGACGCCGCCGACGGCGGTGCGCAGGTGGACCCCGGCGGCGTCGATCAGCCGGCTACCGAAGCCGAGGCGCTGGGCCGAGTCGTGATTGCCACTGGTGACGACGACGGAGGCGCCCGCCGAGCGCAGCCGGTGCAGCGCGTCCTCGAACAACGCGACCGCCTCCAACGGCGGGATCGCGCGGTCGTAGACGTCACCGGCGACGAGGACGACGTCGACCTTCTCGGAGGCGACGACATCGACCAGGTGGTCGAGGAAGGCGGCCTGCGCCTCGCGCAGGTCGACGCGGTGCAAAGAGCGGCCGAGATGCCAGTCGGAAGTGTGGAGCAGGAGCACACGAGCAGGTTAGGACGTGCCTCCGACATTTCTTGGGACGCCGGTCTGGGACGGCGGCCGTCAGGTGACGGTGAGCTGCGTGTCCATACCTTGGGCCCTGTGGTGGCCGACGGGGCAGGAGACCTTGGTTTCCTTTCGAGGACGCCATCGGCGAGCGCCCGATGCGCTGCACAACGGCACGCAGGCCGGGCGCTTCCGGTTCAACGTGAACCGTTTCGCCCTGCTGAGCGTGCTGCAGGACATGACCCGACACCCGAGCCGGTGTTCTCGCCGGCCAGGCAGGTTCCGGCTGGTGCTCTGCAGCTTCGCTCTCCTGCTGGTCAGCTGCTCGGCAGCCGGGAGCCCGCCCACCCCTGCTCCGGCTGTTCCGCCGGCGCCGGTGCTCGGGTCCGCGACCACGGTCTACGACGGTGACCTCGGAGACCCGTTCCTGCTCGACACCCACACCTCGGCGGGCTACGTCGTGTTCGGGACCGACGACCCGCCCTTCCACATCCCGACCGCAACCTCGACCGATCTCGTCCACTGGCGGCAGGGGACCGACGCCTTCCCCCAGCTGCCGAGCTGGGCCGCTCCCGATCCGGAGTTCGCCCGCACCTGGGCGCCGGCCGTGATCGCCCTCGCCGGGTCCTTCGTGATGTACCTGACCGTGCCGGACGCGGCGAGCGGCCAGCCCTGTCTCGCCGTCGCGACGTCGAAGCAGGCGGGCGGACCGTACCGGGACGCGCTCGGCCGACCGTTGGTCTGCCAGCCGGAACTCGGTGGTTCGATCGACCCGTCCGTCGTCCGCGGTCCGGGCGGTTCGCTGACGCTGCTGTGGAAGACCAACGGCACCTGCTGCACCGCACCTGCCCCGCATCAGCCGGCGACGCTGTGGTCACAGCAGATGCAGCCGGACGGACTCGGGTTGCAGGAGGCGCCGCACCGGCTGCTCACCGCCGAACGGGCGTGGCAGCGCGGCGTGGTCGAGGAACCCGCCGCGACTCCCGCCTCGCGCGGTGGGTGGTGGTTGTTCTACTCCGGCGACAGCTACGACCAACCCGGATACTCGATCGGTGTCGCCTGGTGCCGCACGCTCACCGAGCCCTGCACGGAGACCAGCGACCACCCGTTGCTGAGCACCGTCGGGGACCAACGATCACCCGGCGGGCTGGAGCTCTACACCCGGCCGGACGGCAGCCCCGCCGTCGTGTTCGACACCTGGAACCGCCCCCCGCGCAACGGTCGCTACTACTGCTGCCGATCCGTCGACGTCGCAACGGTGCAGGGGCTGTAGGCAGCCGTTTATGGGTGGGTCTCCGAAAACCTGGCGTCCGGGCGGTCCGTCGGTGACACGGTGGGGGAACGGCCCGGGGTTGAACCGGGACGACCGAGCCGACGTGGAGAAGACATGCAACCGGTGCGACGGAGCGACGAGGAAGCCATACGGGCCCTCTACGCCGAGCATGGCGCGTCGCTGTTCGCCTACGTGTTGCGCCTGCTCGACGGCGACCGGCACCGCGCCGAGGATGTCGTCCAGGAGACGCTGCTCCGGGCCTGGCGACATCCGGAGGCGTTGACGGCGGACCGCGGCGACGTCCGCCCCTGGCTGTGGACCGTCGCTCGTCGCCTGGTGATCGACAGCATCCGCGCGGCTGCCGTCCGTCCACATGAAGTCCGCGACGACGCACTCGACTGGATCCCGGCTGCCGACGAGCTCGACCGGGCGGTCGAGTCCTGGCAGGTGGCCGAGGCGCTCGCCCGCCTCAGCGCGGACCATCGCGCCGTGCTGATCGAGACCTACTACCGCGGCCGGTCCGTCTCAGAAGCGGCCGCGGTCCTGCACATCCCGCCCGGCACGGTGAAGTCCCGCGCCCACTACGCGCTGCGCACGCTGCGGCTCGTCCTGGCCGAGCAGGGCGTAACGGCTTGAGCTGCGACCAGGCCCACGAATCGCTGGGGGTCTACGTCCTCGGCGCACTCGAGCCACCGGAACGGGCCGAACTGGACCGCCACCTCGCGGGTTGCCCCGCCTGCCGGGAGGAACTGGCCGGGCTGGCCGACCTTCCCCGACTGCTCGGTCGCCTGACCCTCGCTGACGTGACCGGCGAGCTGTCGGCGACCCCGGACCAGCCGGTCGGGCAGCCTTCCCCCCAGCTGCTCGACCGGTTGCTGACCCGGACGGTCGCCCGGGACCATCGCCGGCGCCGCGCGTTGACGCATCGACGGCGCCAGCTGTCCGTCGCGGCAGCCGCAGTCGTGCTCGTCGGCGGTGCTGTGGGGGTCGGTGCTGTCGGGGTCGGTGCCGTGGGGGTCGGTGTGCATTCCATGACCGGCGGATCGAGCCCCACGACGACGGCAGCGGATCCGGTGACGCACGTGGCGCTACGAGCCACGCTCCACCATCGCGAGTGGGGCACCGCCATCGACGTGCGGCTGCACGGCGTCGCTCCCGGCGAACGTTGCCGCCTGCTTGCCGTCGACCGTGCCGGGCACGCCGAGGTCACCGCCAGCTGGCAGGCCAACTACGAAGGAGAAGCGGACGTCACCGGCGCCACCGGCATCCCCCGGGCATCACTCACGACCCTGCGTGTCGTCACCGAGGACAACCGGCAACTCGTCGTGCTACCGGTCGCTTCTTAGTCACCCGGGTTCGCCACCTCCGGGCAGGATGACGGCATGCGAGCCCTCGTCCAGCGGGTCGGTCGCGCCTCGGTCACCGTCGACGGGGACGAGGTCGGGTCCATCGGCGCCGGCCTGCTGATCTTCGTCGGGGTCACGCACGGCGACGGTGAGGCCGAGGCCGCAGCTCTCGCGGCGAAGGTGCACACGCTGCGGATCCTGGACGGTGAACAGTCGGCGGCCGACGTCGGAGCGCCCCTGCTCGTCATCAGTCAGTTCACGCTCTACGCCGACACCCGCAAGGGCCGGCGGCCTTCCTGGAACGCGGCCGCACCCGGCCCGATAGCCGAACCCCTGGTGCGGCGCGTCGTCGAGGTGCTGCGGGAGCGGGGCGCGGAGGTGGCCACCGGCGTCTTCGGCGCCGACATGCAGGTATCGCTGGTCAACGACGGACCCGTGACGCTCCTGGTCGAGGTCTGAACTCGGGCTGGATGTCTCAGGCGGTTTGTCTCAGGCTGGTTGTCTCAGGCGGTTTCTCTCAAGCGACGTCGAGCTTGCGCAGCCGGACCGCCCGGAGCCGCTCGGCCTCGGCCGGACCCTCGAGCGGCGCCAGGTCGGGGTGCACCCAGCGAAGCAGCAGATCGGCCAGCGCCGGGTTCTGGGCGAGGACCGGCCCGTGCAGGTAGGTGGCGAGCACCCGGCCCGCGCCGACGTCGGCGACGTGCCCCTCGGCCCCGTCCGGCGTCCCGTTGCCGATGCCGCGCCGCACGACCCCGAGCCGACGGCCGGGGGCGTCGGGCACCGGCCGCGTACGCCCACCGTGGTTCTCGTAGCCCAGCAGCAGCGGCAGGCCGAACTCCTCGTCGGGGGCCACCACGATGTCACCGACCGCCCTCGGCGGGGAAGGCTCGTTGGCGGGGTCGAACGAGCGACGCGTCTCCAGGCCGAGCAGGCCGACGCCGTCGTGCTGCTTGCCGTCCGCCCCGAGGAAGGTCTCGCCGACGATCTGGAAGCCGGCGCACACGGCGAACACCATGGCCCCGCCCTCGACGGCGCGCCGCAGGGACGCTCCCTTGCGCATGCCGTCGGCGGCCAGCACCTGCGGCTCGTCCTCCCCCCCGCCGAGCAGGTAGAGGTCGCAGGAGGTCGGCAGCGGTTCGCCGGCGGGAACGGAGACGACCTCGGCGTCCAGCCCGCGCCACCGGAGCCGCTGCGAGAGCACGAGGGCGTTGCCGCCGTCGCCGTAGGTGCCCAGCAGTTCGGGGTAGACGAGGGCGATCCGGGTCGTCGAGTCCGACGGGCGGGTCGACGGCGTGGGCAGGGTCTGGCTCTCCGGCTGCGGCCGTCCGGCGGCGTCGCGGGCACCCATGATCCCGCTGCCGCCGGTGCTGCCGCTGGTGCTGCTGCTCTCGCTCATCGGACCGGCTCCGCCCGGGACGGGGCCGGGACACCTGCCGGTTCAAGCCGACGGAGCAGGTCGCGGAAGGCGGTGTAGTTGGCGACGACGTCGACCTGGTCGTCCCCGGGAAGCAGGTCGGCGGCACGGGCCGCGGCCTCCACCGAGTCGTGCAGCGTGTGCGGGACGTCGGCGTAGGCCAGGCGGACCCCGACGTCCTCGCGCCGCTCGCCGCAGACCAGCACCTGTCGGCCGGCGAGCCGCTCGAACGGGACGTCCCAGAGCCAGGAGGGGTCCCGCCCGTCGGCGGTGCGGCTGTTGAAGTCGACGACGACGGGACGGGTCCCGTCTTCCAGCAGCTCGAGCATCTCGACCCAGCCGGCCGGGTTCTTCGCCAGCAGCAGGCGAGCCCGCCGCCCGGCACCGACCGGCATCACCGCGTAACGGCCCTGCACGGCATCCAGAGACGACATCGCGGCGAGAGCGGTGTCGACGTCGACGCCGAACATCTCGGCGGTCGCCGCCGCGATCGCCGCGTTGCCGACATTGACCCGCCCGGGCAGCGTCAGGGCCAGCGAGATCGGCCGCCCGCGCCAGTCCAGCGAGTCGAGTCCGGTCACCACGATCTCAGGGGTGGGCCGACGGAAGTCGCACTGGCTGCACCACCAGTCCGGGCCGTCGCGGCGCAGCAGTGCCGCGTCGACGGGGCACACCATCGCGTCGGCCGTCCAGTTCTGCCCCGCGGAGACCCAGATCTGACGGGAGAACCCGCCGGCGGCGAAGACCACCAACGGGTCGTCGCAGTTGGCGACAGCAGTGCAGCCAGCCTGCGGACCAACGGCCAGCTCGGCTCCCAGCTGGCGCCACAGCACGGCGATACGCCGCGTCTCGTTCGAGCGGTCGAGCTGGTCACGGCTGATGTTGAGCAGTGCCACGGCCCGTGGACGCACCGCCCGGGCCACCTGCGGCAGCCAGATCTCGTCGACCTCGAGCGCGGCGGGGCTGTCCAGCGGTCGCCGGGCCAGCGCGTGGATCACGCCGGCTGTCATGTTCGCGCCACCGGAGTTGCTGGCCACCGGGCCTCGTGAGCCCAGCGCCGCGGCCAGCATCCGCGTGGTGGTCGTCTTGCCGTTCGTGCCGCTCACACAGGCCGCGGGGCGTCCGGCGGCGACGGCAGCCATCACCGTCGGGTCGACCCTGAGGGCGACCTTGCCGCCGATCATCTCGCCCGAGCCGCGGCCGAGGCGCCGCGAGGTCCCGGAGGCGACCCTCTCGGCCAGCAGGGCGGCGCGGGCTCGGACGGTCAGCCGGGCAGGCGAGCGGGACACCGGCCCTAGCCTGCCAGAGCCCGCCCTGTCGGACCGCCCGACACCAGCGAGCGTCGGGTCGAGGTCGTCAGGAACCGCGTCAGCGGATCTCGGTGACACCCTGCGCGTTGAGGAACGCGATCGGGTCGACCCGCTGGTTGTCGAGGTGCACCTCGAAGTGCAGGTGCGGACCGGTCGAGGCACCCTCGGACCCGACGCGGGCGATGTTCTGACCCGCCTTGACCTTGGCGTCCGGCGGGATCAGCAGGTCCTGGTACTTCATGTGGCCGTAGACGGTCTGCACGCCATTGGCGTGCTGCAGCACGATCCAGTTCCCGAAGCCCGAGGCCGGGCCCCAGTACAGGACGCTTCCCTCCGAAGCGGCGTAGATCGGGGTCTCGAGCGGCGCAGCAAGGTCGATGCCGGGGTGGCCGTTCGCCCCGTCCCGGCCGTTCTTGACGCCGAAGCGCTGGCTGAGCACGTAGGTGCCGGTCCGCAGCGGCATGGTCCAGCCGCGGCCCTCGATGGGGATGCCGCCGCTGACCGTCGGTCCACCGGCCACCGCGGTGCTCTGTACGAAGCGGAGCGCGTCGGCCGACGACCCGGGCACAGCCTGCTCGGCGGCGGCTGATGCCGCAACAGGATCGGCGTTGGCAGGGAGCTTCAGGACGAGGGCGGCACCGGGGATGAGACCGAGGTCGGCCGAGCGGCTCTTGTCGGCGACGACGCCGACGCCGGCCAGCCGTGTGGTGGCGAACGCGCCGATGCGGGCCTGCTTCTGCACGACCCGCCCGATGTCGGTGGGGTCGCCGAGCTTGACGTCCAACGCGCTGGCCACCGAGTGGGCGACGGCGATGTCGCCGGTGGCGATGCGCTGCCAGAGCTGGTCGACCTGAGCGGTGTTGTCGGGGGCGTAGTTGCGGAACGTCGACGGGTCGACACCCACCGCCGTCGTGGTGCCCTTTCCGAGCTTCACCCGGGCAGCGTCGACCTGCAGCAGGCTGGTGGCCTTCGTCGCGCGCTTGACCGCCGCGACCTGCGCCGCCGTGACGCTGTTCTTGGCGATGAGGAACACGTCCGGGTCGACGCGGGTCCCCAGCGGCGCGACGTTCGGCAGCGGGGTGACCTTCCCGCCGGGGCCGGGGCCGGGGCCGGGGGCCGCGGCGGGAGCGGCGCCGGCGACCGACGACCCGGTGCCGTTGAAGATCGCGTTGTTGGCCGAGGACTCCGAGTCGGTGCCGCCGGGGCCGACGACCGACTGCGTCAGGGTCGTGTTGTTCTCGCCGCTGCGCTGGGCGACGGTGATGCCGGCGACGCTGCTGACCGCCGCGAGCAGGACGGCTACGATCGCGACGCCGACACCGTGGGGAATGCGACGACGCCGCGGTGCGGGCCGCCCGGGACGACGACCTGTCGGCGGGCGGCGACGGGGACCGCCAGAGCCGCCGGACGGGGAGCCGGCAGGACGGGGACGCCGTGCGGGCGCGCCCTCCGGGCGGGGCCGACGCGGGCGGCTCGTGGTCGCGCCTGCGGGGCCGACGGCAGCGGCTCCGGACAGGTGCGACGACCGTGCGTCGGGCGACGTCTCGTCGGACAACACCGCGCGTCCTCCTCGACAAGCTCGGGCAGCCAGCACCTGTACGGCGACATTCGACTGCACTGCGAGTGCCCGGTCGGGCCGGGAGCTCAAACCCCACCGGTGGTGCGGCGGGTCACGCAGTGTCAGCTATGTCCTGGTTCACACGGAAGATTACCGTCTCGCGTCGCCGACCGGTCCGGGGTGTCCACAGCCCGGCTACCGAGGACGAGTTCGTAGGCGTCGTTCGACCGGTTCCCGACCGTCGTCGGCAGTTCGAGGTGGTGTGCGCCCGTGGGCAACAGGCCGACTCCGCCGGCCGCCTCGATCACCCGCAGCTGCACGACGACGTCTTCGCCGTAGCCGTCGGCACCCAGCTCGGCCCAGAAATCGAAGCCCCCGGTCGCCGACAGGACGGCACGGTCGAGCAGGACGCATCCCGCGGCCCAGGCGATGCGGTAGGCGGCCCAGGCCGGGCTCGCCGGGTCGAGCCCGAGCCGCCCGGCCAGATGCGTGGGGTTCGCCGCGTTGTGCAGCCGCCAGCGCTCCCAGGCCGGGTCGCCTTTGCGGATCCGCTCCTGGGCGACCGGCTCGTCCGGAGCGAGCGGCTCGAAGGCGCCCCACTCCCGCTCGCGGACGTCGTCGACGAACGACAGGCCGGTCATCGCCTGGGCCACGAGCCCGCAGCGCAGCTCGGACATCGCCCCCAGCATCCGGGCCAGCACCTCGGGGCCGAGCACGATGTCGTCGTCGCAGAACACGACGTAGGGCGCCGATGCCTGGGACAGCAGGAAGGCCCGGTTCTCGGTGACGCCGGCACCGGAGGGGTGGTGCAGCAGCTCCACCGCGATCCCGCGGGAACGTAGGACCCGGGCCACTCCGGCCACCAGCGGCGACGAACAGACGATGCCGGTCGGGCTCTGATCGGAGACCAGCACCCGCCGCGGCTGCACCTGCTGCCCGAGCAGAGACGTCAGCGTCACCGCGGTGGCGCCCTCCCGGTCGAAGGCGGGGATGAGCACCTCGACGTCGGCACCGCTCAAGGGCTGGCTCAAGGGCTGGCTCAAGGGCTGGCTCAGGGGCTCGCTCACGAGTGCGTGTCGACGGTGCCGCCACC
>JAVEDQ010000535.1 GCA_030840885.1 Frankiaceae bacterium | reverse complement strand
ACATCTCCCGCCGGCCGCACATCCCCCAGATGGTGGACAGCACGCCCTTCACCGTGGGCGAGAACATCGCGATCACCGAGGGTGCCGTCGTGCTGCGCACCCCCGTCATGGAGCTGATCCAGTACCGGGCGCGCACCGAGACGGTGCACGCCCGGCCGCTGCTCATGGTCCCGCCGATGATCAACAAGTTCTACATCGCCGACCTGGCGACCGACCGCAGCATGGCGCAGTTCTTCCTCGACTCCGGCCAGGCGGTCTTCATGATCAGCTGGCGGAACCCGACGGAGGAGCACCGCGACTGGTCGCTGGACACCTACGTCCAGGCGGTGCTCGACGCCCTCGCCGCCGTCGAGGCCATCCATGGTCCCGATCGGGGCGGGGACGCCGCGGGCGTCCACCTGCTCGGGCTGTGCGCGGGCGGCATCACCGCAAGCGTCACCGTCGCGCACCTCGCAGCCAAGGGCGAGCTCGACCGCATCGCCTCGCTGACGCTGGGCGTCACCGTTCTCGACCAGTCCCGGGCCGGCCTGATCGGTTCCTTCGTCGACGAGGATGCCGCCCAGGCCTCCATCGACGAGTCGCAGCGGAAGGGCTACCTCGACGGCAAGGCCCTCGCCGGTGTGTTCGCGTGGCTGCGGCCCAACGACCTGATCTGGAACTACTGGGTCAACAACTATCTGCTCGGCAAGCCCCCGCCCGCCTTCGACGTCCTGTTCTGGAACAACGACGTCACGCGGATGGCGGCCGGGCTGCACCGTGACTTCCTGCGGATGGCAGTACACAACAAGCTGGCCGATCCGGGCTCGATGACGGTGCTCGGCACCCCGATCGACCTGTCGAAGATCACGGTGGACACGTACCTCGTGGCCGGCATCGCCGACCACATCACGCCGTGGCACAACAACTACAAGACGATCAAGCTCGTCGGGTCGCGGCCCCGCTTCGTGCTGTCGACGAGCGGACACATCGCGGCGCTCGTGAACCCGCCCGGCAACCCGAAGTCGACGTGGCAGGTCAACGACGCCCTACCCGACGACCCCGACGAGTGGCTGGCCGGTGCTTCCACCCAGAAGGGCTCGTGGTGGTCGGACTACGTCGCCTGGCTCGCGGAGCGCTCCGGCGGCGAGGTCGACGCCCCGAGCGAGTTCGGCGGCGCGGGCTACGAAGCGGTGATACGTGCCCCCGGGACCTACGTCCACGAGAGCTGACCAGCGGTGCCCCACCTGCGCGTCAACGGGACCGGTCTGTACTACACGAGGACGGGAGCCGGCGAACCGCTCCTCTGGCTTCCCGGCTTCGCCATCAGCTCGCGGGCCTGGGAGCCGGTGCAGCACCTCTACGACGAGCACTACGACTGCATCAGCTTCGACAACCGCGCCTCGGGGCGCTCCGGCCCCTCGCGGCGCGTCATCTCCATCCCGAGCCTCGCCGGCGACGCCGTCGGGGTCCTCGACGCCCTCGGCATCGAGTCGGCCCACGTGTACGGCATGTCCTACGGCGGCATGGTCGCCCAGGAGATGGCCATCCGCTTCCCCGACCGGGTGCGCGGCCTGATCCTCGGCGGCACCAGCCCCGGCGGGCCGCGGGCGACCCTGCCCTCGGTGGGCGACCTGGTGACGCTGGGCCGCGGCTTGCGCTCCGGCTCGGGCCGCTTCGGGCTCTCGGGCGCCTTGTTCAGCGAGCAGTTCGCGCGCGAGCAACCGGACCGGGCGCGCGAGCTGACCGAGAACCTGCAGCGACACCGGGCGCCCGCCAGTGGTGTCGCCGCGCACCTGCTCGCCAGCGTCTACCACGACACCGTCTCCCGGCTCCGCCTCATCCGCTCCCCCACCCTCGTGATCCACGGCGGAGCGGACCGGATGACTCCGCTCCGCAACGCCGAGATGTTGGCCGCGCGCATCCCCGACGCCGAACTCGCCGTCATCGAGGGCACCGGCCACGCCTATCTGCTGGAGAAGCCGGAGGAATCGGCCGCCGCCGTCCTCGAGTTCCTGGAACGGCGCCGGCCCGTGGCGGGCCCGGCACGGCGGACCACGACCGAGCCGCTGACCCGCGCCTTCGGGTTGCAGGTCGGCGTCTGGCGCACGGCCCGCAGCCTCGCCGACGCGACGATGCGCGGCGGCCGGCGGTAGGTCGGAAGGGCGCCCGGCCCTCCGGCCAGGGTGAGAACACCAGAGGAGAAGAGGAAGCCCATGTGGCAGCTCAACGAGGCGCAGGTCGAGCTCCAGGACCGGGTGCGCGACGTCGCGATGGCCAAGGTTCGCGAGCGCGTACTGGAGGTACCCGACTGCTGCGACTACCCGGCTGATCTGTTCGCGGTCCTCGCGGACGAGAAGCTGATCGGCCAGGAGATCCCCACCGCCTACGGCGGCCACGGGCACGGTGAGCTGGAGGCGTGCCTGGTCACCGAGGAGCTCGCCCGCTTCTCCGGGACCGTCTCGTTGATGAGCGCCTATGTCAGCCTCGTCGCCATCCCGATCATGGTGGCCGGCACCGAGGAGCAGAAGAAGCAGTGGCTGCCGTCGCTGGTCTCCGGCGAACGGCTCGGTTCCTATGCCCTCACCGAACCCGACGTCGGCTCCGACCCGGCGGCGCTGCAGACCCGCGCGGAGCGGCACGGCGACACCTGGGTGCTCAACGGGCGGAAGAAGTTCATCGGCAACGCCGGGCTGGCGAGGACCTACGTCGTCTTCGCCCGGACCGGCGGTGCGGGCGCCCGCGGGGTGAGCGCCTTCCTCGTCGACGGTGACTCCCCCGGCATCTCGGCGGAGACGCTGCGGACGATGGGCATGCCCGGGTGGCACCTCGGAGCGCCGAAGTTCGACGACGTCGAGGTCCCGCACGCGAACCTCCTCGGCAAGGAGGGCGACGGGTTCCGCATCGCGATGCAGACCTTCGACCGCTCCCGCCCCGTCGTCGCCGCTCAAGCCGTCGGAGTGGCGCAGGGGGCGATCGACCTCGCCGTCGACTACGCGATGCGCCGCCACACCTTCGGCAAGCCGCTGCTCGAGCACCAGGGGATCCAGTTCAAGCTGGCCGGTCTCGAGGCGTCCACCGCGGCCGCCCGCGCCCTCACGCTGCAGGCCGCGGCCGCGGTCGATGCCGGCGACCCCGGCGCCACCAAGCTCGCGTCGATGGCCAAGCTCATCGCCGGCGACACCTCCATGCGGGTCACCGAGGAGGCCGTCCAGGTCCTCGGCGGCAACGGCTACCTCAAGGACTTCCCGGCCGAGCGGATGATGCGCGACGCGAAGGTCCTGCAGATCTACGAGGGCGCCAGCGAGATCCAGCGCCTGGTCATCGCTCGCCAGTTGGTGAAGGAGGCCTCTGGTCGCGAGCCGGTCTGGCCCGAGTGCATGCCCGGCACCCACGGCATCGCCGACGGCACGCCCGTCTCGTCCGAGGACGAGCAGGGGCAGGCCGAGAAGTCCGACGTCGGCGCGCGGGTCTGAGCGAGACTCGTCAGTCTGAGGCTCTACTCGCTCCTACAGCCACATCTTGTACAAAACTGGAGCGTGATTGTACGATGACGGCATGACCTCGATACCCATCAGCGTCGCGCGGGAGAACCTGCCGGAGGCGGTGGAGCGTGCGCGAGCCGAACCCGTGTTCCTCGAGCGCTACGGCCAGCCCGCCGCCGTGCTGGTGAGCCCGGAGCACTACGCGCGTCTTGCCGCCGCACTCGACGACGCCGATGACGCCGAGGCCTTTGATTCCGCAATGGCTGAAGAGGGACCGAGCATCCCGTGGGATCAGGCGAAGGTCGACCTGGGCTGGGAGTGAGCCGCTACCGGATCGAACTGCGACCAGCTGCCGTCCGAGCTCTTCGTCGACTCGACCCACCGGTAGCACGTCGCATTCAAGGTGTGATCGCTCTGCTGGCGGAGGATCCGAGGCCACCGGCCGCTCGACCCCTCCGCGGTCGACCCGCATGGCGGGTACGAGTAGGCGACTACCGCATCATCTACACCCTCGACGATGACGTGCTGCTGATCGTCGTCGTCACCGTCGGGCACCGGCGCGACGTCTACGAACACTGACCGGTCGGTCAGTTCTCGGGCTTCGGCGCCAGCGTCTTCGCGATCGCGCGGTAGGCGTGCCGGTTGAAGGCGAGCCCGACATGGCTGCCCGGGACGCGGATGTTGGTGGCGTAGTCGACGATGCACGCCGGCGGCCACACCACCCCGTCGCCCCAGCTGTAGATCGAGGTCAGCGGCACCTGGTCGGTCGGGAACGGCGCGGCGTAGTCGCGGGTGAAGGGGCAGTCGCAGGTCGCGGTGAGGCACCCCCGCTCCTTCGACTGCGTGCTGACCCGGTGCAGGACCGACCGGACGCCGCTGACCATCGCCTTGGTCGGCACCGAGATGTCGAACGGGGTGTCCAGGCCCGAGCCCATCGAGATGACGCGGGCCACGAGGTCCGGACGCCGGGCCCCGAGGGCCTTCGCGAAGTGGCCGCCCCGGCTGTGACCGACGATCGCCGCCCGACGCCCCGTCGAGCGGACGATGTTCTCCAGCCGCTTCTCCAACCGGTCGACGGCCCGGTCGGAGCAGTCGACGTTGGCCAGCGTGATGCCCGAGCGGCGCGGCCGGTAGCCCAGCCGGAACAACCACCCGCCCATGACCGACAGCGACATGTCCGCGGCGAGGAAGCCCGGGATCAGCATCACCGGCTGGCCGTTGCCGTGCGGCACGCCGATGCCGTAGAAGACCGGGTCCAGCGTCAGCATCGCGAGCTCCGCCTGCCACCGGAACTCACTGATGTGCCGGCCCCACCAGCGCCGTTGCGGCTCCTCGGTACCCGGCGGCGTCGGCGAGAAGGCCGAATCGATGACCGAGTCGGGGACGAGCGAGTCCAACGTGGTGCCGAGCACCTCGGGGAGCTCGGAGGGGAACTCGTCCGAGCTGTCGTGTGCGAGAGAACCGGAGCTGTCAGCGGCCATGTTGGCGATGATGCCCGTCACCTCTCTCCGCTACCAACTCCGCACTCCGGCGCGGCGAGCTCATTGGCCAGCAGCCGGACGAGCGCGAGGTCGACCGGGATCCAGTCGACCTCGAACAGCTCCGCCCGGTTGAGCCAGCGCAGGGCGCCGTGCTCCCGGTTCTCGACGCCCCCGCGGCGCAGGGTCGTGCGATAGACCCGCAGCGTCCCGACCGGCACGTCGACCTCGCCGAGCAACGTCCCGACCTCGACGTCGGCACCGAGTTCCTCCCGGCACTCCCGCTCCAGCGCGGCCGCCTCGGACTCCCCCGGCTCGACCTTGCCGCCCGGGAACTCCCACAACCCCGCGAGTTCCGGCGGCGACGTCCGCCGGGCGGCCAGCAACCGTCCCTCGTGGAGCAGCGCCGCCCCCACCACCACCTGCGTCACGTTGCCAGTCTGCGGGCCCGACCGACCGATGCGTCACCGCCCCGATAACCTGGAACGACCGTGCTCCTCACACTCGACGCCGTCCGCAAGACGCACGGCACCACGACGCTCCTCGACGGGGTCAGCCTCGGCATCGACGACACGCAGCGCATCGGCGTCGTCGGCCGCAACGGCGCCGGCAAGAGCACGCTGCTGCGCATCGTCGCCGAACGCGAGGCACCGGACGAAGGACGCGTCGCCGCCCGCAGCGACCTCCGCATCGGCCTGCTCGACCAGACCGACGTGCTGCCGGCCGGCACGATCGGCTCGCTCGTGCTGGGTGACCGCATCGAGCACGAGTGGGCGGGCAGTGCCGCGACCCGTTCGGTGCTCGACGGCCTCGAGATCCGCCACCGCCTGCACGAGGACACGACCCATCTCTCCGGCGGCGAGCGGCGTCGCGTCGCGCTGGCCCGCCTGCTGGTCACCGACGCTCTCGAGGGCCTGGACCTGCTGGTCCTCGACGAGCCGACGAACCACCTCGACGTCGAGGGGGTGGCGTGGCTCGCCGACTTCCTGCGCCGCCGCCGTCGCGCGCTGCTCGTCGTCACCCACGACCGCTGGTTCCTCGACGAGGTCTGCGACGTCACGTGGGAGGTCGCCGGGGGTGCCGTCAACGCCTACGAGGGTGGGTACGCCGCCTACGTGCTCGCCCGCGCTGAGCGGGAGCGGGTGGCCGCGACCACCGAGGCGCGCCGTTCGAACCTGCTGCGCAAGGAGCTGGCGTGGCTCCGCCGCGGTCCGCCGGCCCGGACATCGAAGCCGCAGTTCCGCATCGACGCGGCCAACGCGCTCATCGCCGACGAGCCGCCCGCGCGACAGTCCATGACCCTGCTGCGTGCTGCCTCGGCGCGGCTCGGCAAGTCGGTCTACGACGTCGAGGACGTGACACTCGGCTACGGCGAGAAGAAGCTGCTCGAGCACGTCACCTGGCGCATCGGACCCGGCGACCGGCTCGCCGTTGTCGGCGTCAACGGCGCCGGTAAGAGCACGCTGCTGCGGCTGCTCGCCGGGGAGTTGCAGGCGATGGCCGGCCACATCGCGGTCGGGCAGACGGTCCGGCCGGCCTACCTCTCCCAGCTGGTCGCCGAGCTCGACCCGCGGCTGCGCGTGCTGGAAGCGGTCGAGGAGGTCGGCCGCTACCTCGCCGTCGAATCGGGCGGGTCACGCGAGCTCACGGCCGGGCAGCTGCTGGAGTCGTTCGGCTTCGCGGCCGCCAAGCAGTGGACCCGCGTCGGCGACCTGTCCGGCGGTGAGCGCCGTCGGCTGCAGATCCTCCGGCTGCTGCTCGGCGGCGCCAACGTGCTGCTGCTCGACGAGCCGACCAACGACCTCGACATCGAAACCCTGCAGGCGCTCGAGGACGTGCTCGACGGCTGGCCCGGCACGCTCATCGTCGTCAGCCACGACCGGTACTTCGTCGAGCGGGTCGCCGACTCCACGATGGCCCTGCTCGGGGACGGCAGCCTCCGGCAGATGATCGGGGGCATCGACGAGTACCTGGAACGCCGCGCCAAGGGCGGAGCCACCCCCGCAGTATCGGGCGAGCCGGTACCGACCGGCGGGAACAGTCGCGGCGGGGAGAGCCGCGGAGGCGACACCCGCGTGGACGAGAAGGCCCGCGGCAAGGAACTGACCCGCCTCGAACGGTTGATCGTCCGGCTCGACAAGCGGGAGAAGGCGCTGCACGAGCAGCTCGCCGAGGCCGCCGCCGACCATGCGAAGGCGTTGGCCCTGGACGCCGAGTTGCGCGAGGTCCTCGCCGAGAAGATCTCGGCCGAGGACGCCTGGCTCGATCTGGCCGAGGGTTAGAGACGTGACCAGCGCTGCCGGGGCAGGCACCCCTGACCGGCTGGTGGTCGGCGTCTCCGGCGCCACCGGCATCGTCTACGCGGTCCGCGCGCTCGACCTGCTGCGCGAGGCCGGCATCGAGAGCCACCTCGTGGTCAGCCGCGCCGCGCAGCTGACCCGCGCCTACGAGACCGACCTCAGCCGCGCCGAGCTCGAGGCCCGCGCCGACCACGTCTACGGCGTCTCCGATGTCGGCGCGCCCATCGCCTCGGGCTCGTTCCTGACCCGGGGGATGCTCATCGCGCCGGCCTCCATGCGCACCGTCGGCGAGATCGCCAGCGGCGTCACCTCGTCGCTGGTGACACGGGCCGCAGACGTCGTACTCAAGGAACGGCGACGGCTGGTGCTGATGGTCCGCGAGGCCCCGCTCAACCTGATCCACCTGCGCAACATGACGACGATCACCGAGGCCGGTGGCGTCATCTTCCCGCCGGTGCCGGCGTTCTACTCCCGCCCGACGACGCTGGAGGAGGTGGTCGACCAGTCGGTCGGCCGCGCCCTCGACCAGTTCGGGATCCACACCGACGTCGTCCCGCGCTGGGACGAGGCGCTGCGGAACTCCATGGCCCGTGGCGGCGTCGCGGACGACGGCACCGCCGACTAGGTCCTAGACGAGCTTCGCCAGAGCGACGCGGATCGGCTCGGGCACCGGCACCGGACGACGCGTCGTTTGGTCGACGTAGACGTGGACGAAGCGCCCGAGGGCGGCTGGACCCTCGTCGTGCTGACCGAACAACGCCAGGCGGTAGACGACGCTGCTGGTGCCCACTTTCTCCACCGCGAGCCCACCGGTCACCGTCTCGGGGAAGCGGAGCTCGGCGAAGTAGCGGCACGAGGTCTCGACCACGAGCCCGACCGCCGGCAGGCGCCGGATGTCGATGCCACTCGCCTCGATGAGCCAGGCGTTCACGAGCGTGTCGAACATCAGGTAGTGGACGACATTGTTGACGTGGCCGTAGACGTCGTCGTCGGACCACCGCGTCTGCTGCGGACGCAGGACCGGGAAGTCCGCGCGTCGGAGGCTGCGGGGATCGACGTCGGTGCGGGAGATCTGGGACGCGGACACGTCCCGAGCCTTTCAGCCCGGGACACCTTTTGCCTCGGGGCACATGGCCGAAAGAACGGGTGTGAGCTCACACGAGCGCGCAGAATTCGTGGTGCCGGTTCCGCCAGCCGGTACGTGAAGGAGAACCACCGATGGGGTCTCGCCGCCTCCTGCTCGCTCCCGCCCTGCTCGCCGCCACCCTGCTCGCGGGGACAGCGCTGCTCTCCGGCTGCACAACCAACCCCGGGGCTGGCGACGGCGCCGCAACGAGCGCCGCTGCCACCATCGCCCCGCCGCCCTCGAAGGCCGACGTCCACGGCA
>JAVEDQ010000151.1 GCA_030840885.1 Frankiaceae bacterium | reverse complement strand
CCCGACCCGCCGGTGCTGCCCGACCCGCCGGCGCTGCCTGACCCGCCGTTGCCGCCTGGTCGGCCGATGCTGTCTGGCCCACCGGAGGGGCGTCGGCGGTGTCCGGCACGACGACCGGATCCGCCCTCCGCGGCCGGTCGGCGTCGGACAGGTGGAATACGCGAGCCTCAGCCACTGAGCACCTTCTCGTTCGACTGCTCTACGGGGTAGGGCACGCGCCGTGGGTCGCGACCCACGATCGCCTGGCCCCGTGCGGTCAGGTTCAACAGGCCCCGCTCCACCGCAGCTACCTGCTGGGGGGCGATCAGCTTGCGCAGACCGGTCTCACGGACCCAGTCGTCGAACGCCTGCCCCGTCGAGTAGCGGGGGCGGTAGCCGAAGACGTCGTGCAGGCGGCTCATGTCCACCACGCGGCCGTACTCGATGAAGCGCATCTGCTCGGGCGAGAAGTCGACGAGCCCCGCCCGGCGCAACAGGTTGCCCACCAGGCTGACCGCGCCCGGTGGCACCGGCAGGGTGGGGCGCCCCGCCCGGCGGACGGCCTGCGAGAGCAGCAGCAGCCCATCGCCGCCGGCGTTGAACGTGCCCGGGTGGTCCTCGAGCGTCGCGCGCCGCAAAATCTCCAGCGCGTCGTCTTCGTGACACAGCTGGAGGCGCGGGTCGTGACCGAGCATCGTCGGCACCGCGGGGAGCGACAGGTAGCGTGTCAGCGGGCTGTCGGTGCGCGGCCCGATGAAGTTCGTGAAGCGCAGGACGGTCAGCGCCACGTCGGGCCGCCGGCGGACGAAGCCGCGGACGTAGCTCTCGACCTCGATCGCGTCCTTCGAGTAGCCATTCCGGTCGAGCTCACGCGGCTCGCAGTCCTCGGTGTAGAGGGCCGGGCCACGGGGCGACGAGCCGTAGATCGCGGTCGTCGACTTGAGGACGAGCTTGCGCACGCTCGGCGCCTTCTGGCAGGCGGCGAGCAGCTGCATCGTCCCGATGACGTTGATCTCCTTCATCGCCGTGCGGCCGCCCGCGCCTGCGGGGGTGGCGATCAGGTTCATATGGACGATCGTGTCGATGCCCGCGGTGTTGATGACCTTGGCGATCATCGGGTTACGAATGTCGGCCCGGACGAACTGCGTGCGTCCTAGGTCGTCGGACGGCGCCACGGTGTCCACGCCGACCACGGCGTCGATCGCCGGGTCGGCGGCGAGCGTGCGGGCCACCAGCCCCCCGAGGTAGCGGGAGACTCCGGTGACGAGTACGCGGCGCGGTTGCATCGGCGGCCCCTGCTCGTCATCGTCGGACAGCTTCAATCCGTTCACTTCTTTGGACAGCTGCTCGGTCCTCGTCGCGCCCTCAGGCTACCGGCGCCGCGACGCCAGGTCGACCGGCACGAAGCGGGCGGGCGCACGACCAGGTGCTGCCCGACCCGACCCCGAGAACGACGCGGCGTGGAACTACTTCTTGTTACGGCGCTGCACGCGGGTGCGCTTCAGCAGCTTGCGGTGCTTCTTCTTGGCCATGCGCTTGCGACGCTTCTTGATGACGGAGCCCACGAAAGTCCTCACATACCTGTCTCGGGAAGAGTTCAGAGCCTATCGGGCGGAGCCCGAGCAGTGTCAGAGCGGGCGCACTCGGGGGTTCAGGCCACCAGGTCGTGGTGACCGAAGACCGCGTCCCGGCTGGCCTGGATGGCGCGGTCGAGCGCGCCGCCGTCCGGGCCGTCCCACGCCCGGGCCGGTGCGTCGACCGGCGAAGCGGACCCGGAGGCACCGTCGGTCAGCGAGTCCGGAGGGGTGCCGTCGACCCGCTGCGTGGCGTAGTCGCGCCACTCCTCGGGGACCGTGCCGTCGACGCGCGCGCCGGTCACTTCGGCCAGCGCGTGGGTCCAGGCCCGCGGCACCACGGCGAGCGGATCGTAGCCGCCGCCGCCGAGCACCACCCAGCGGCCGTCGCACAGCTCGTGGGCGAGCTGATGCATGCGGGCGTAGGCGGCACGCTGACCGTCGACCGTGCAGTTGAGGTGCGCGAGCGGGTCGAGCCGGTGGGTGTCGCAGCCGAGCTGGCTCACGATCACCTGCGGCCGGAAGGCGCGCAGCAACTCGGGCACGACCGCGTCGTAGGCCCGTAGCCAGCGTCCGTCGTCGGTTCCGGCCGGGAGGGCGACGTTCGCCGCGAAGCCGGTCCCCGCGCCGGAGCCGATCTCGTCGGGCCAACCGGTACCCGGGAACAGGGTCCGCCCGCTCTCGTGCAGGCTGACCGTCAGCACCCTCGGGTCGTCGTAGAACGCGGCCTGCACCCCGTCGCCGTGGTGGACGTCCACGTCGACGTACGCCACGCGCTGCGCCCCGGCGCCCAGCAGCCAGGCGATCGCGACGGCGGGGTCGTCGTAGACGCAGAAGCCGCTCGCCCGGTCCCGCATCGCGTGGTGCAGGCCGCCGGAGAGGTTGACGCCGTGCTGGGCGCGGCCGCTCCACACCGCCGCGGCCGCCTGCACGCTCGCTCCCGTCACCAGCGCCGAGGTCTCGTGCATTCGCTCGAAGACGGGGTTGTCGCCGTTGCCGAAGCCGTAGCGCAGCGCGAGCCGGCTCATCACCTCGTCGGGCGCGACCTTCACGAAGCCGACGTAGGCGGGGTCGTGCACCAGCTCGAGGACGTCGTCCGCCGCGGCCTGCGGCGCGGCGATGGTCACCCCGGGACGTTGCAGGACCCCGAGCGAGCGCGCGAGCGCGATGGTCAGGTCCAGCCGCACCGGGCGCAGCGGGTGACCCGGCCCGTGGTCGTAGTCGGTGAGGACCTCGTCCCAGACGACCAAGGTGCTGTCGCTCATGTGTCTCTCCCCTGCGCAGGTCCGGTTGCGGGTGCGTCAGCTGCGAGCCAGATCCTGCGCGCGGTCGCGGCAGGCTTCCAGCGCGTCGTAGAAAGCGGCGCGCAGCCCACCGTTCTCGAGCTCGCGCAACGCGGCGGCGGTCGTCCCGCCGGGCGAGGTGACCGCTTCGCGCAGCAGTGCCGGGTGTTCGCCGGTCTCGCGGAGCATCGTCGCGGCCCCCAGCGCGGTCTGCGTCGCCAGCTCCGTGGCGAGTGGGCGCGGCAGCCCGAGCAGCACCCCGGCGTCGATCATCGCCTCGACGACGAGGAACAGGTACGCCGGTCCGCTGCCGGACACCGCGGTGACCACGTCGATCTGGGCCTCCGGCACGCGGACGACGCGTCCCACGCTCGCCATCAGGGCCTCCGCCCGATCCAGGTGCTCGGGTCCCGCCGCCCCTCCGGGGGCGAGGGCGGACATGCCCTGGCCGACCAGCATGGGGGTGTTGGGCATGACGCGGACGACGGGGGTGTGGGGTGGCAGCACCGACTCGATGCTGGCTGCCGAGATGCCGGCGGCGACCGACACGACCATCGCGTGCTGCGCCAGGCCGGTACCCGTGGCCGTCGTGACGGCGAGCAGGTCGCCGGGCTTGACCGCGAGGACGACGACGTCGGCGTCGG
>JAVEDQ010000529.1 GCA_030840885.1 Frankiaceae bacterium | reverse complement strand
TCACGACGATGTCCCCGGTGACCGCGGCGAACCCACAGGCGAGGGCATTGCCCTTTCCGCGCCGGTTCTGCAGCACGATCTTCACGTCGGGGCGGAGCGCCTGAGCCACCGCGATGGTGTCGTCGGTCGACCGGCCGTCCACCACGATCACCTCATGGACCTCGGGCATCAGGTTGAAGACCACCGGCAGGTTGCGCGCCTCGTTGAACGTCGGCACGACAACGGACACCCGCGGAGCAGCTGGAGAAGCAAAAACGTGCACGGGCGAGACCCCCGACGAAGAAATGATATGAGTGCGGCAACCGGGCTGCTCAGAATGCATCGCTGAGAGCCGTTGCGGCTTTGTGGCAGAGTCTGCGCAGCGGACCTTCGGAAATTCTTCGGAGGATCTTTTCCCGCGCAGCCGTCAAGACGCGAGCGTGCCGCGCTCCCCAAAGCTGGTGGCGATGACCCTGCGCTGAGTCAGCGCCGGTCGCCTAGTAGTCAGCCACCACAAGATCGTGAGCAACACGAAAGATCGTTCGACGGCGTGTCGGCGTTCGTCCACCGGCGTGTCGATCTTCCTTGTTGCTCGTGATCTTGTCCGGGATCAGCCGCGGTGCGGCTGTCGCGGCCCTGCCGAGCGGGTGGCCGGCCTCGGCTGTGACGGCCGGGACGTGGGACGCGCAGATCGCGGCGGTCGGGTTCGAGCCCTGGCACGCCGATCGGACCAGCTGAATCCGTCTCCGGACGCTCCGCTGCTCATCCCGGACGCCTAACTGCAGCCAGGGTGAGTCCAAGCAGGGCGGCGCGGCGTTGCGCCGAGGAGCGGGTCACATTCCTGAGAGTGCCGGGACGAATCACTCATTCGTCCCTGATCTGCCGAAATGCCTCGATGGGGCTACCGGTGATTAGCCGACCGATCGGTCGGTCTAGTCCTTCGGGTAGTCAAAGCACAACGGTTCAGAGCTGGCCGGTGGCCTTCTGTTGTGACCACGAGTAGGCGAGCTGGAGGAAGTCGCTGGCGGCCACCGCGGTCATGGTCGTCGCTACCAGGCGGGTCGCCTTGGGCGCGAAGACGAAGCCGAAGGTGAAGCCCGTCGCGGTCCACTGCGCGAGGCAGAACGGGCAGGTGATCAACTCACCCACGGCGTGGCGGGCTCCGTGGCCGCGTACCTCTTCGTGCAGCTCGGCGGGGCCGGCCGTGCCCTCGTACTTGGTGAACGGTGCCCGCAGCGCGCTGGTGATGTTCTCCTTGGAGATCAGCCGGGCGAGCTTGTGCGTCGCGAGACCGATGAGCGCGACCTCGAAGGGCGTCGGCTGCGGCACCGGCCGGTGCTGCGCCCGTGCGATGCCGGCGAGCGCCACCACGACGGTCGAGTAGACGGCCATGCCTCCGGCATAGGCGGTGAGCGGACGCTCCTCGCCCTGGGAGTACTCAGCCTGCTCGTGCTGGATCTTCTCGCGGATCTCCTGCATGTTCGCTGCCACGGCAGACTCCCTGCCCCGTCAGCGGTCCGCCACCCGCTTTCGCCCATGCTGTCACCGCGTGTGTCCAAGTCTCCGGCGCTATGCGCGGCGCGCAACCGGGGAGGCGTCGTAGCCGGTGGCGCGGAGCAGCTTGGCAGGCACGCCGGCGACGATCGAATTGGCCGGGACGTCTCGGGTCACGACCGCACCAGCTCCCACAATCGCTCCGTCGCCGATGGTCACGCCGGGGACGACCGTCACGGCGGCGCCGAGCCAGACCTTCCGGCCGATCACGACCGGCGCGGGAACCATGTCCGCGCGCCGGTCGGGGTCGATCCCGTGGTCGAGAGTTGTCAGAGTGCTGCCGTGGCCGATGAGTGACCCGTCCCCGATGGTGATGCCGCCGGTGTCCTGGAACCGGCAGCCGAGGTTGATGAAGACGTCCGTGCCGAGGGTCAGGTTCTTGCCGAACTCGCTGTAGAACGGCGGGAACAGCACGACCGACTCGTCAACGGGCTTGCCGGTGAGTTGCTCGAGCAGCGCCCGCACCTCGTCGGGCGTGCGGTAGCCCGTGTTGAGCTCAGCGATGGTGCGCAGCGCGTCCTGGGCGGCGGCGTGCATGAACCCGTGCGCCTCCGAGCCGCCTTCGATGAGGGCGCCGCGGTTCACGTGGTCCAGAAAGTCCTGCAATTCCACGGTGGATTCCTGTCATGAGGTTGGACACCCACGGGCGCCCGGTCGTCCTGCTGGTCGAGCGCCGGATGGGTGCCTGCGCTACTGCTGGTTCGCCTTCTGGTAGTCCTCGTTGGGGACCGGTTCGAGCCAGCTAGTGGGGTCCTGGCCGTTGGGGAGCGCCTCGAGCATGGCGAGGTGGCTCATGAACGTGTCGGCCGCTGCGCCATGCCAGTGCTCCTCGCCGGGTGGGCACACGACGGTGTCACCGGCGCGGATGCGCAGCACGTGGCCGTCGCGGGTGCCGACCAGGCCGACTCCCTCGGTGACGTGGAGGGTCTGGCCGACGGCGTGGGAGTGCCAGTTGCTGCGGGCGCCGGGGGTGAAGCGGACGAGCGCGACGGTCATTCGGGACGGCTCCTGGCCGCTGTAGATCGGCGTGACGTAGACGTCGCCGGTGAACCAGGCGGCGGGCCCCTGGGCGGTGCGGTTGGGGGCGTGCAGTTCCACGGTTGTGCCTTTCCTGCAGTCGTGGTCGGTCAGGGGCGGAGAAGGGTCTTGATCGCGCGCCGATCGTCCATGGCCCGGTAGCCCTCGGCGGCCTCGTCGAGGGGCAGGGTGAGGTCGAAGACCTTGCCCGGGTTGATGGCTCCGCTCGTGATGCGGGCGATCAGGTCTGGCAGGAACCGGCGCACGGGCGCGGGACCGCCGTGCAGGTGCACCGCGGAGAAGAACAGCTCGTCTCCCGGCAGCTGGACGTCGTGGGAAACACCGACGTAGCCGACGTGCCCACCGGGGCGGGTGGCGCGGATCGCCTGCATCATCGACTCCTGCGTGCCGACGGCCTCGATCGTCGAGTGCGCGCCGAGGCCGCTGGTGAGCTCCTTGAGCCTCGCGACACCCTCGTCCCCGCGCTCGACGATGACGTCGGTGGCGCCGAACTCCTTCGCGAGCTGCTGCCGGTCGGCGTGCCGGCTGAAGATGACGATGCGTTCGGCACCGAGTTGGCACGCGGCGAGGACGCCGAGCAGGCTGACAGCGCCGTCACCGACGACGGCGACGGTCTTGCCTGGGCCGGCTTCGGCGGCGACGGCGGCGAACCATCCGGTGCCCAGCACGTCCGAGGCTGCGAGCAGGCTCGGGAGGAGGTCCTGCGACGGAGCCTCGGGGGTGGCGACGAGGGTGCCGTCAGCGAGCGGGATGCGGGCGTACTGCGCCTGCGTGCCGATGGTGCCCATCAGCTCGGCGTGCACGCACCGCGACTGGTAGCCGGCCCGGCAGATCTCGCAGCTGTTGTCGGAGGCGAAGAAGCTGCCGACGACGAACTGGCCGGGCTGGATGTCCCGGACCTCGCTGCCGACCTCCTCGACGACGCCGACGTACTCGTGGCCCATCGGGCTCGCGCCGTCGACGGCCTCGATGCCCCGGTAAGGCCACAGGTCGGACCCGCACACACAGGTCGCGGCCAGGCGGACGATCGCGTCGGTCGGCTTCTCGATGGTCGGGTCCGGTCGGTTCTCGACCCGGACGTCGCCCGGGGCGTGGAGAACGACTCCTCGCATGGTGGCTTCCTCCCTCGTTGAACAGGTCTGCTTAATTGGCTCAGCTGTTGCCGAAGACCTGCTTGGCGACGCCGATCGCGGAGAACGCCTTCGGCCAGCCCGCGTAGAACGCCGTATGGGTGATCGCCTCGATGAGCTCCTCCTGCGTCACGCCGTTGTCCTTCGCGTACTGCAGATGGAAATTCAGCTGCTCGGCGTTCCCGCCGGCGATCAGTACGGCGACGGTGACCAGGCTGCGATCGCGCGGCGACAGCTGCGGGCGCTTCCACACCTCGCCGAACAGGACGTCGTCGGTGAAGTGCACGAGGGCCGGCGCGAAGTCGCCGAGCATCTGGTGCGCGGCCGAGGGCTGCGAGGTGTCGGTCATCAGAAATCCTTCGGTGGTGGTCTGGGTCGGCGGTCCGCCGGTAAGCGGAGGCTTGCTATCCGCTTCTGGTTCGACCGTAGCACCAAAGCGGATAACGTGCATCCGGTTCGATGCTAGGGTTCCCTTATGACTGAGGCGCCACTTCGCAGGGACGCCGCGCGCAATCGGGAGCGCCTGCTGACGGCCGCGTCGGAGCTGTTCGCCGAGCGCGGGCTCAACGTCACGCTCAACGACATCGCCCACCGGGCCGGCGTCGGAGTCGGGACCGCCTACCGCCGCTTCGCCAACAAGGAAGAAGTGATCGACGCGCTCTTCGAGCAGCGGTTGCAGGACGTCATCGCCGTGGCTCATGAAGCCCTGACGTCGACTGACGCCTTGGACGGCCTCGTGACCTTCCTGGAGCGCTCGCTCCACATGCAGTTCGGGAATCGGGGCCTGACCGAGATCATGAACAGCCCACAGCTCGGACGTGAACGGGTCAACCAGACCCGGGACCGCATCGCTCCGCTTCTGACGCAGCTCGTCGACCGTGCGAAGGAGCAGCGGACCATCCGTCCGGACTTCGAACAGTCCGATCTGTTCTTTGTGCAGATGGCACTGGCCGCGATCATCGACAGCACGCGGGAGCTCGCCCCCGACCTGTACCGCCGCTACCTGACGATGTGGCTCGACGGAATCCGCAGCCCCCGCAGCGACTTCACCCCGCTGCCGACAACGGCGCTGAGCGCCGATCAGACCCACAAAGTGGTGACGCAGAAGCGCCGCAGCTGACGCTTTTCCCTCGGTCGACGGCCCGGCCAACCGTCAGGTGGTCTGCTTCTCCTTCGCGGCGGGCGGCTTCGGAGGGCTGATCGCGTTGTGGCCGGTGATCTCACGGCCGACGATCAGCGCCTGGATGCTGTCGGTGCCCTCGAAGGTGAAGATCGCCTCCATGTCGGCGTGGTAGCGCGCGACGTCGTTGTCCAGGAGGATGCCGTTGCCGCCGAGGATGTCGCGGGCGTCGGCCACCACCTGCCTGGCCTTGGCGGCGTGGTTGCGCTTGGCCATCGACGCCATCCCGGCGGTGGCCCGATCGCTGTCGACGAGCTGCGAGAGGCGCAGGCACATCAGCTGCATCGACGTGATCTCGGCGAGCATGCTCGCGAGCTTCTCCTGCACCAGCTGGTAACCGGCGATCGGCTGCCCGAACTGCTCGCGCTGCAACGCGTAGTCCAGCGCCAGCTCGTAGGCCGCACTGGCGATGCCGAGCGCCCGCCACGCGACGGTGTAGCGCGCCTTGGTCAGCACCCGCGACACGTCGCCGAAGCTGTGGCACTCTGCGAGCTTGTTCTCCGCCGGCACGCGGCAGCCCTCGAGGGTGATGTCGGCCTGCCACACAGCACGCAGCGCTGTCTTGCCGGTCATCACTGTCGGAGTGAAGCCCGCGGTGCCCTTCTCGACGACGTACCCGCCGACCTTGCCGTCCTCGCCGCGCGCCCAGATCAGGACGACGTCGGCGATGGAGCCGTTGCCGATCCACCGCTTGCGCCCGTCGAGGACGTAGGCGTCGCCGTCGCGCCGGGCCGTCGTCTCGAGGCGGACGGCGTCCGAGCCGTGCTCGGGCTCGGTCAGGCCGAAGGCGCCCAGGGTGTCGAGGCGGGCCATCGACGGCAGCCAGCGCTGGCGTTGCTCCTCGTTGCCGAGCATGTGGATCGCCGACATCGCAAGGTTGGAGTGCACCCCGTAGAAGGTTCCGAGGCTGCCGTCGGCACGCGCGAACTCCATGCTCACCAGCCCTGCGCCGGTGGTCGACAGCGCCGGGCAGCCGTAGCCCTCGATCGTGCCGCCGGCGAGGCCCAGCCCGGCGATGCCGGGGACGAGTTCGAACGGGAACTCGGCGCGCTCCCAGTAGTCGTTGATGATCGGCGTGACCGCTTTGTCGCAGAAGCTCCGCAGCTCGGTCCGCACATCCCGCTCGCGGTCGGTGAGCAGCTCGTCGAACAGGTAGAAGTCCGTGGGATCGGCCATGGGCGTCCCGTACCCGCTGGCGGGGTGCGCACTGCGCAGGTCGGGCTCGGGCGGACGCAGGATGGAACGGTGACGGAAGACGCGGCGCAGCACCCCGACCGGTTCGCGAGCGCGGGGGATCGCTCGGCGGCGCTCGTCGAGGCCCTGCCCGACGACACCTTCGCCCAGGTCTGCGGTCGCGGCGAGCTGGTCCTCGAACTCCGCACCACCCCGGGCGCCGCGCTGTGGCGAGGCAGCCCGTGGGGCAGCGGCTGGGTCGGCGGGGGTGACGCCACAGCGCTCGGTACCCTCGTCGCCTCGGCCGTCCCTCACGAGCTGACGGTGCCCGCGTCGCTCGGCCTGCCCGCCGGCTACCTGTACGACTGGGGCTGGGGTTGGCACGCCATCACGACCGCACCGCCGCAGCAACCCGGCGAACACCTCACCGAGTGGCTGCCCGACGGGGACCGTGAGCTCGCGGATCTCGTCGAGCGGGCCTTCCCGGACGCCGAGACGCCGCCGGGCGACCCGAGGGTCGCCGGCTGGTTCGGAGCCCGGGCCGACGGCCGGCTGGTGGCTGCGGCGGCGTCGCTGACGCTCGGCCTCGCGCCGTCGCAGCAGCGCGGTCCGGTTGCAGGCAACCCTGCCGGCACCGTCGGTCCGGTTGGCGGTGCCGCACTGCTCTCGTCGTTGACCGTCGACCCGGCGGCACGGCGCAGCGGCTGGGCACGCGCGCTGACCGCGTGGTTCGTGCGCGAGCGGTTCGCGCGCGGCGCCGCCGTGGTCGGGCTCGGCACCTACCTGTCCAACGAGCCGGCGCGGGCGCTGTACGACCGCCTCGGGTTCGTCGAGGTGCCCTACATCGGCGGGACGGCGGCCTGACCGGGCTGTCCGACCAGGGCTGTCAAACCAGGGCTGTCGAACCAGGGCTGTCAGACCGGTCGCTTGCGGTACCGGTCCTTCTGCGGCGGCCGCTCCGCGTACCCGGCGGCGGGCCTACTACTGCCCCGCTTTGCGTCGTAGCGGGCGGGACGGTCGGCACCGGAGGAGCCGCCACGGCCTGCGTCGCCACCACGGCTCGGCGGGCCGTCGTCGTCGCCGGAGTGACCGTGGTCGAGCCGCACGGTGGCCTTGCGGCCGCGCAGCGTGGCCGAGCGCAGCGAGGTGATCACCTCGTCGGCGGCCTGCAGCGGCACGTCTACCAGCGAGAACTTGTCGAAGATCTCGATGGCGCCGACGTCGCGGCCGGTGAGTCGGGTCTCGCCGGCGATGGCGCCGACCAGGTCCTGCGGCCGGACCCCGGCGGCGCGCCCCACCCCGATGAACAGCCGCGCGGCGTCGGGATTGCGGGCCGACGATCGGCCACCTCGCGGGCCGGACTCGCCCCGGCGACCGCTGTCGCCAGAACCGCCACCGGCGGGACCGTCGCGCCGCTCGGGACGGACGGTGACCTCGGGGATGTCCTCCTCGTCGGGGACCGTCGTCGTCGCCTCGTGGGCGAGCTTCACCGCGGCCAGGGCCACCTCGACGATGTCGAACTCGTCGGACAGCGCCTCGATGACCGGGCGCATCTGCTCCAGCGCCTCGGTGTCGGCCTCGGCGAGCAGGCTCTCGCGCAACGCGGCGCGGGTGAGCTCCAGCTTCCGGGTCCGCAGGTCGGCGACGGTGGGCACCTTGGCCACGGCGATGCGCACGCCGGTGACGCGCTCGATGGTCTTGAGCATCCGGTGCTCGCGGGGCTCGGCGAGGGTGATGGCCACGCCCTCGCGGCCGGCTCGGCCGACGCGGCCGATGCGGTGCACGTAGGCGTCTGGCGCGGACGGGACGTTGTAGTTCACGACGTGGGTCAGCTGGTCGACGTCGAGGCCGCGGGCAGCGACGTCGGTGGCGACGAGCAGGTCGGCGGTGCCGCTGCGCAGCCGGCCCATGACCTTGTCGCGCTGCTCCTGGCTGAGGCCGCCGTGCAGCGCCTCCGCACGGTAGCCGCGGCCGTTGAGCGTCTCGGAGAGCGAGTCGACCTCTTCGCGGGTGCGGCAGAAGATGATGGCCGCCGTGGGGGACTCGAGGTCGAGCACCCGACCCAGCGCGGTGGGCTTCGACATCCGCGGCACGACGTAGGCGGTCTGCCGGATGCGCGGCATGTCACCGGTGGCGACAGCCTCCCGACGGATCTCGATGCGGATCGGGTTGTTCAACCGTCGGCGGGCGATGCGTTCCACGCGGGGCGCCATCGTGGCGCTGAACAGCACCGTCTGCCGCTGCTCGGGGAGCTGGTCGAGGATGGCGTCGAGCTCGTCGGCGAAGCCCATGTCGAGCATCTCGTCGGCTTCGTCGAGCACCACCGTGGTCAACGCCGAGAGGTCGAGGGAGCCGCGCTGCAGGTGGTCCAGCGCACGGCCCGGCGTCGCGACGACGATGTCGACGCCACGCTCGAGCTCGCGCAGCTGACGGCCGATCGGCTGGCCGCCGTAGACGGGCAGGACGCGTGCCCCGATGCGGCGGCCGTACTTGTGTGTGGCCTCGGAGACCTGCACCGCCAGCTCACGGGTGGGCGCCAGCACGAGCGCCGAGGGCGACCGGCCGCGGTTCGGCGAGAGCCGGTTCAGCAGCGGTAGCGCGAACGCGGCGGTCTTGCCGGTACCCGTGGCGGCCTGCCCGAGCAGGTCCCGACCTTCGAGCAGCGGCGGGATCGCCTCGGCCTGGATGGGCGTCGGCTCCTCGTACCCGAGCGACGCGAGTGCCTCGAGCAGCTCCGGCCGGAGGCCGAGGTCGGAGAAGATGCGCTCAGACGTCTCGGGCACGTCAGCTGCAGGCTCGTCTCCGGCGGCGGGAGCAATGGGCTCATCTGCGGCGGCGGGCTCGTCGATGGCCACCGGGCTCGTCGGGTCCTGAATCATGTTTTCGTCGTCTTGCACCCATCTACTGTGCCTGCCGAGGTACCCCCGACGTCCCGGCGGACCTGTGCGTTCACCGACAGCGCTGCTCCGGCCGGCACGGCGCGATGATCGTCGCGGTGGGCGTGCCCTCGGTTCGCTCCGGGCCCAGCACCTGGCAGGCGTCGGCGCCGTGCCGGTGCCACAACGACGCCGTCCAGGCGCAGATCGCGGCGTCGAGGAGATCCTCCCGGTGCTTGTAGGCCCGGTCGGCGTCGGGCGACGCGTCGTCGGCCAGGACCGCGGTGACCGGGTGGGAGCCGAGCTGCAGCGGCGGATCCGCATCGTGCAGCGCGGCGACCCGCGCGATCAGCTCGTCGCACGCGGCGGCACGGGCGGGCCGGAACTCGGCGATCGGCATCGTGCGCGGCTTGCGCTTGTACCGAGGTCGGTCCTCGTCGTAGCCGAGCCGCTCCACACCGACGATCGTGGTGTACGGGTAGCACTCCGAAAGCCGTCGCCCCTGCTGTGGCGGGCCGTCCCAGCCGTCGTCGTAGGCCCAGCCAGCGCCCTCGAGCTCCTTCCGGAGGTCGACACCGGCCAGCCGCGGCGAATGGACGTTGGTCGTGTTGGCCGAGACCTTCCACCGGCCGTAGCGCTGTCCGACCTGCGTCTCGCACAGCCGCTGGCCACCGAGGTTCTCGACCAGCAGCGGAGCGTCGACGAGAAGCAGCACGTCCGGCTGCCGGTCGGTGACCCGCGCGACCCACGCGAGGGTCTCCTCGACGCCGCGGGTCCAGCCCGCGTCGAGGATCTCGCCCGACGCGTCCAGGGCGACCACGCCGCTCTCGTTGCCGGGACGGCCAGGCACTGAATCACCCCAGGCCAGGTCGACGCCGAGGAACAGCACGCGAGCGGCCTACCCGAGCCGATCCGGTGTCAGACTGCCGGGCATGAGCCAGCCGATCGACGTGCCCACCGACCCCGCCTGCGCGGAGGCGACCGGGCGCCTGCCCGTGGCGCACGACGACCGGCATCTCGTGGCGGTGTTCGACTCACCCGTGGCGGCTGAGCTCGCCCACTTCGCGAGGCACCTGGGGTACGCGGTGACCGTGCTCGACGCGGTCAGCGACGTCGACAGCGCAGGCATCACCACGCGTACCGACGTCGTCGTCACCGATCACGACCGCCCGGAGTTGGGCGACGTCCTCGCCGCCGTCCTGCGTACCGATGCCCGGTGGATCGGAGTGATGGGCAGTCCCCGCCACGCACCGCCCCATGTCCCCGCGTTGCGCGCCCTCGGCGTCGACGAGGCCGACATCGCCCGCGTGCACCGGCCGATCGGGCTGGACATCGGGTCCCGGGCTCCGGCGGAGATCGCCGTGGCGACGCTGGCCGGGCTGCTCGCCGACCGGAACGGGCGCAGCGGCGGCTTCTACTCCGCCCGCCCGTCGAACTGACCGCCTGCGTCGGTCAGACGCGGCCGGGCAGCGGCACGTGGGCCATGAGGAGCTCGGCCGACGCGGCAGCCGGGCGCATCGACGACGGCTGGGAGCAGACTGTGGGCTGCGTCACGACCCGTCGTCCCATCGCCGGACCGAGGAGAGCCATGTACCCGGGAGCACACGCCGCCGCCGACCCGGACAAGCCCGCGGTGGTGCTCGACGGGACCGATCGGGTCCTGACCTACGGCGATCTCGAAGACCGTTCGGTACGGCTCGCGAACGCGCTGCGGGGCGCCGGGCTCGCGCCCGGTGACACCGTCGGCCTGCTGGCCACCAACG
>JAVEDQ010000492.1 GCA_030840885.1 Frankiaceae bacterium | reverse complement strand
TGATCGTCGCGCTCGGGGGCGTCGCCCTCGTCGCCCGTCAGCAGGTGACGTACTCGGCCACGGCGTCGCTGCTGGTGCTGCCGGAGCGGCAGGCGTCGCCGGACACCGTCGCGAGCCTCTACGACTCGCTGAGTTCCGGAACGGTGGTCGAGAGCTACCGCGCGGTGATGTCGAGTCCCGGGTTCAGCAACCAGGTCATCGACTCGCTCCGGCTGTCCCCCCGGCAGCGGGAGGGCATCACCCCGGACGTGCATGTCGTGCCCTCCACCGCACTGGTGGACGCCACGGTCACCGCGCCGTCCGCTGACGTCGCCGAGCAGGTGGCGGACGCGTTGGCGCAGCGTGCGACCAGTCAGCTGTCCCAGACCTTCAGTCCGTACCGCATCACCCTGGTCAGCCCGTCAGCGGGGACGGCCCAGAAGAGCGGCCCCGGATCGCGGACGCTGTTGGGGGTCGTGGTGCTGCTCGCCCTCGTGGTGGCGGTCGCCGGCCAGCAGGCGGTGCTGTTCGTCGTGAACAGCCGGGAGCGGGCGCGCAACCGTCGACGGAGTTCGCGCGGCCTCACCACGCCGACTGCCACGCCGACTGTCGACGCCTGAGCTTCGCGCCGAGACAACGACCGCGATGTCGACGACGCTCACCGGAGCGCTGGGCTCCGGCCCGCTGACGTTGCTCGTCCTGGGCGTCGTCGGGCTGATCGGACTGCTGGTGGTCGCGCGGATGGCGTTCGCGCCCACTGCCGCCGCGGCGCTGCTGGTGGTCGTCGTGGTGAGCAACATCAGCGGTGTGGTCGGCCAGGTGGGTCCCGCCTCGATCTATCTGGCTGCCCTCGCCACGGCAACCTTCGCCCTGGTCCTGGGGGTGTTCCGCGGCGAGGTGGTGTTGCGCTACTCGCCGGTCTTCCTGCTGTTCGCGGTCTTCATCGCGGTGCGGGCCCTGTCGGTGGTGTTCGCCGCGACCGACGTGGAGGCGGGCATCGCTGAGCTGACTGACGAGGCGAAAGGCCTGGTCCTGCTCATCGTCCTGACGCTGTTGCTCGCCTCCGCCGAACGCCCGCACCGCCTCGTCGCGCTGGCGGTCGGGGTGGTCGCCGGCTTCGCCGCCCTGACCGCCGTCCAGGAATTCGTCCTCGGCAACAGCACGTCGCTGGCCGGCCTGTCCGGGATCGGAGTCGCGTCCGAGGTCACGGGTCTCGGCGCCCGGCACGCCGGGACGCAGGGCGACCCCAACTTCTGGTGCCGCGTCCTGGTCCTGTTCCTTCCGTTGGCGCTCGCGTTGATGTGGTCGCGGTCCGAGGGCAGCGGCGACGATCGCGGCGAGGGCGGCACCCAAGGTGGCAATCACCGCACCGAAGCCGGACTGCGATGGCGTTGGGTCGCTGCCGCGGGTGCGCTGCTCCTCGGGGCGTACCTCTCGCAGTCGCGAGGCGGGATGATCGCCATCTTCGTCGCCGGCGTGCTCACCCTGATGCTGCTCGTCCGCAACCGCACGCGCCTGCTGGCCGGCACCGCGGCGCTCGTGTTGGTGCTGTCCCTCCTGCCCGGCGTCGGCAGTCGGCTCGCCACACTCGGGTCGTTGACCGGGAACTCGTCGACGGCGGTGGCCGACCCGTCGCTGGCGGGCCGGGAAGCGGCGCAGAAGGCCGGGCTCGCCATGTTCCGCGGGGCGCCCCTGATCGGTGTCGGCGCGGCGAACTTCGAGGTGGCGGGCGACCGCTACCAGCGACAACTGGGTATCTCGATCACCGAGAAGAAGGGCCTGCTCGCGCCGCACGACATCTACGTGCAGCAGCTGGCCGAGGGCGGCCTGGTCGGGCTGGTCGGCTACCTGGTCTTCTACCTGGGCAGCATCGCCCTGATGCTCGCCACCCGTCGACGGTGGCGGGCGCTGGCAGCGCTGGGCTACGCAGATGAGACCGAGCAGCGGCTCTCGACCGCGATCGTGGCCTCGCTGCTGGGCTGGGGCGTCGCCAGCGTCTTCCTGCACCTCTCGACGCTGCCGATCCTGCTGGTCGTCATCGCCGTCGGGGCCTCGCTGCACCTGCGCGCACAGCAGGCCGAGCGGGAGAGTGGGCTCGGGGACCTGCTCGCCCTTCCGGAGTCCCGGCGTCTGCTGCCGACGGGGGCGGCGCGGTTCGGTCCGTCGCCGGCGGCCAGGACCACCGCCGCCCTGCTCGCCGTCGCGCTGACCACCGGTGTCGGCGTCGCCCTGCGCAGCGCCGCCGACGCCCGACCGGGCTACGCAGCCACGGTCCGGGTCGGGATCGTCCCGGTCGGTACCGGCGGCCAGGCCTACGCCTACAGCGTGCTCGACCGGGCGCGCACCGTCCCGACCCTCGTCACCCTCACCCAGAGCTTCGGCGACGAGGCGGCCGGCGAGGTCGGCCTGTCGGCGGACGACCGGCGCGACGCCCGGCTCGCCGTCATCCGGGACAGCGGGTCGAGTTCGTTCCGCGTCCGTGTCGTCACCCGGCGGGCCGATCAGGCGAAGCCGTTGGCAACCGCCGTCGTCGATCAGCTGTCACGTTTCCTCGGCGCGCAGCAGTCGCTCTACGGCGTTCAGACCTTGACGACGACCGCGCCGACGGAGGTCGGCAAGTCCCGCCCGGTGCGCCTCGCGGTTGCTGCTCTGCTCGCCGCCCTCGGCCTCGCCGCCCTACTCGCCGCGATCCGCCCGGCGCGGGTGCCGAGGGCGGACGGCTCCGACGACTCCGACGAGTTCGACGAACCGAGCGGACCGTTGATAGCTCACCGCCGATGAGTTCACGCAACGTGACGGGGTGCAACACCGGCGACCGCGTCATCATTGGCCTCACCAGGGGCGTAACCAATGGCACCAGCCGCACGTTGTCACAGTGAGTTCAATAGGCTGGCCTGGGCATCGCCCACCGACGGTGCTAGGAGGCCGAGCATGACACTTCTCGCTCCGCGAGCGCCGCGGCCACGACGGCCGCAGGACCAGGATCTGCTCCTCGACCTGGTGGAGTCGTCGGAACCGGCCGTGTCGGCAGGGTCGGCAGAGCCGGCAGGGTCGGCCGAGCTCCGGCCGCCCGGTCCACCGCGCGCCAGGTTCCTGCTGGTCCCGGCCATCGCGGCCGCTGTCGGGGTCCTGGTCGTCGCACTTGCCTTCCGGCTGCAGATCGAGGGTGCCTCCCAGACCGGGACGTCGCTGCTGTTCTGGGTCGGTCTCCTGATCGGCTGCCTGCCGTCGGCCCGGGTCCTGCTCCTTGCCGGGGTCGCGCGTGCGGACCGCCTGGTCGCCGTGTTCCTGCTCGCCGGGGTCACCGCCGCGCCGCGGTTGCTGCGCGCCGGCGGACCGCTGTTCGCCGACGAGTTCGCGGCCTGGCGTCAGACCGTCGATGCCACCGCAGGCACAGGCGGACACGTGGGTGGCGGATTCGTGCCCGGCGTCGAGGGCTACCCCGGGCTCCACGTCCTCGTGGGGTCGCTGGCCTCGGTCTCCGGCCTGTCGGTCTGGGCCGCCGCCGCAGCGCTGCTGACGCTGGCGCACGTGATCGGCGCGTTCGCGGTGTTCTCGGTCGCCGAGTCGCTCCTGGGCCGCTCCCGCACTGCGGGGATCGCCGCGCTGATCTACCTGCTCAACCCGATCAGCCTCTACGTCGGCACCCGTCTTGCGCCGGAGGGCCTGGCACTGCCGCTGGTTCTCTCGGCACTCGCCCTCGCGGTGATGGCCTGCCGAGCCGAGACGGCGCCGCTACGCCACGGGCTCGGCTGGGCCGCCGCGCTCGTGCTCGCGGTGGTGGCCCTCGTGGACGGCACCGTCGCGGTGATGACGCTCGTCGTGCTGGTGCTGGTCCTCGTCGCCGCCTTGTGGCGGACGCGGCAGCACCCGGTCCAGGTGAAGGTGCAGCCGGACGGGAGCGTGACCCGCCGCCCGGTGGGGATCCCCGAGTACCCCGGGCTCTGGGCGAGGCTGATCGCCGTGCTCGGCGGCGCACTCCTGCTCGTGTCCGCAGCGCTCGTGCTGACCTCCGGAGCGTTCGAGCAGGCCGCCGACTGGTTCCCCTCGCGCGGTCTCGCCGGGATGCCCGGTAGCACGCCGGTCGGCGAGGTCGTGCTGACCGTGCTCGCCCCGATCGTCCTGCTTCTCGCCACCGCCGAGGGCGTGTGGCGGCTGTGGTCGCTGCCGCGGCGCCGATCGGGTCGCCTGCTCGCCCTCGCCGGTATCGGCGTCCTGTACTTCCCACTGCTGCCGCTCGTGCTGCTCCCGACGATCGCGCCTGCCGTGCGCAGCGCCTGGGGTCTGACCTACCTCGGCGTCGCGCTGCTGACCGCGCCGATCGTCCTGCGTCGGTACGACGCGCTCCGGGCGCGGGACCGCTGGCTCCTCGAGCGCGTGACCGCAGGGCCTCTCATCGCCCTGCTGCTGGCCGTTGTCCTCATCGGCAACGCCGCGGCCGGTGCCGGTGCCGGCTACCGGTACGCAGGTCCGACCCGGTTCGGCGCCGAGGGACGGGCCGACTCGGCCGAGCTCCGGTCGATCGCCGAGACATTCGGGCAGGACAACGGCCGCGTCGGCATCCTCGCCGACCGCTACACCGGTCCTTCCTTCGCCGCCTTCTCGGGCAGCCGGCTCGCGAGGGCCACCACTCTGCTGCCGGGCAACGAGCTGATGCAGGGTGTGGACCCGAGCGTGCCGACGGTGAGCGCGCTGGTCCGGCGTGGCTACACGCATCTCGTCGTCGACGTCCGGATGGCGGGCGTCACGCCGGCCGACGGCGACAGCTTCGGCCCACGGGACCCCGGCGAGGGCCGGCAGACCCGGCAGACGGCGCTGCTCCGGCTCGACCGCGTGCCGTGGGTCAGCCGGGTCGCCGCCAGCCAGCACTACCGCGTCTACCGCATCGACCTCGGTGGTGCCGGCCTGCCGCTGGTCGGGCAGGACGACGCGTGGGGTCCCGACTTCCGTCCCCGTGGCCAGGTGCCGACCGCTCCGGACGCGCTGCTGCCGGCCAGCACCGCCTACGCCCCGAACCCGGCTCTCGTGCCGGCCACGAACCCGGGCGTCACGCCGGATGCCGCTGCGGCTGCTCGCGGTGCCCAGGCTTCAACGCTGAGCGGCGGTGCAGCAGGAGTCGTTGGCGGCGCCGGAACCGTGGGCGCAGGGGGCGCCGCGACGGGCCAAGCCGGAGGCCCCGGCGCTGGAGGCCCCGGCGCTGGAGGCCCTGGCGCTGCAGGCCCTGGCGCTGGAGGTCCCGGAACCGGGGGTCCTGGCACTGGGGGTCCTGGCGCTGCCGGAAACCCGCCGCCGCCGGGCAGTGCGTCACCGCCGGCCGGGTCGACTCCCGGGCAGTCGACCGGTCCGTCGACGTCGCCGCCGGGTGGATCGCCCTCTCCGGGGAAGCCCTCGTCGGGAAAGCCTCCGAAGCCCCCGAAGGCAGGTGGGCCGTCGGGTTCCGGCGGGCCGGCTCAGCCGGGTAAGCCGCACGGGTCCGGCAAGCCCGCCAAGCCGGCCAAGCCCGCCAAGCCCGCCAAAGCGGCGAAGCATTCGAACGGCGCAGAGAAGCCGAGCAAGCCGGCCAAGCCCGATCACCCGAAGAAGGCAGAGAAGTGAGCACCCTCGCGCCGGATCGGCAGCGGGCGCGGCTGTTTGTGGCGGCCGGCGCGATCGGCCTCGTCCTGGTGGTCGTCCTGACCCTCGCGGGCGCGCCGACGATCGTCCGCACCGGGCTCTGCCTGCCGCTGTCGATCGGCATCGGCGGGTCCGCGTTGTCCGCCACGCTCGTGCCGGATCAACGCCGGCTCGACGGCCTCACCCGGGTCGGCCTGGTGCTCCTGCTCGGCCTGACGACGCTGCTCACCGCGGCGTTGCTGGTCGCTCTGCTGTTCCGCGACGGGCTGCCCGCCACACGGCTTGTGATCGCGCAGGCCGTCGTGAGTGCGGTCCCGCTGGGCGTGCTGGCCAGCCGGGGGCGAGCGGCGACGGCCTCCCGCACGGCCGTGGCGGCATCCACCGTGTGGTCCGGAGTCGCCGGGGTGGTGCTGCTGGCCCTCGCCCTGGTGCTGGGCAACGCGATCGTCCCGAAGGGCGGTTCAGAACCCACGTTCTCATTCACCGGCCCGACCGCGAAGAGCCCCGGCCCGACGTCGGTTGGAGCAGGTGCCCCGGTGCCGCTCTCCTGGAGCCTGCGCAACACCGGCAACGCACCGCCGGTGCCGTCACTGCAAGCCGTGA
>JAVEDQ010000483.1 GCA_030840885.1 Frankiaceae bacterium | reverse complement strand
ATGCTTCTGCGGATCTTCGCCTCCATGGCATCGCTGATCTGCAGATCCGCGATCCAGAAGTCCGCGCCATGTGAAAGAAGTTACCGAGTGGTCCCCCTGCTCTCGCTTGCCAAGTCGCGTTGCCGAGTGGTCCTCCAGGCCATCCCTGTTCCGTGCAGATCATGGAGGCATCTCGCGGGTGGGTGCGCGAAGATCTCCACGGTTCGGCTCGTAGGGCGGGGCGAGCGAATCGGCGTCAGGCGGTGAGCTCGGCCAGCTTGAGCACCGTCGTCCAGTTCCGGGCCGTCATCACCACACCGAGCTTTGGCAGCACCTTCCCCAACGTCGAGTCGTAGGACGAGCCGGCGTACGACAGGTAGAGCTCCCCGGCGGCCAGGGCGAGCTCGTCGTCGCCGTGCCGGGTGCCGACGGCGTCGAGCGACGCCTGGTCGAGGGGGGTGTCGAGGAACGCCACGTGCAGCTGCTTCGGCGTTGCCTCCCGCTCCGGGAACGGGTTCGCGGCGACGACGGCGGCGAGCTGCGGTCCGGTCCGTTGCAGCACGCGGACGTCGAGCCCGACCTCGTCGCGCAGCGCCTGTTCCGTCCGAGCTGCGAGCGCAGCCGGGTCCGCGGTCACGACGGCGTTGCCGCTCTGCAGGTAGGTGACGATGTCGTCGCAGCCCACCGCAACGAGGACGCGGCGCAGCTCAGCCATCGGGATGCGGTTGTGCTTACCCACGTTGATCCCGCGCAGGAGCAGGGCGACCCTTGCCGGGGTCTCGTCGGCCATGAGCAGCACCCTAGGTGGCAGCATGGACCCATGGCGGATATGACCGACCTCGGGGCTGCGGCCTCGTCGTCGGCGGACGCCCTGCGGGACCTGACGTCGCTGGTGTCGGACGGCGATGTCGTCGCGCTCACCGGGGCCGGCATCAGTACCGATTCGGGCATCCCCGACTACCGCGGCCCGACCGGCGCCGCCCGTCCGTCGACGCCGATGACGTACCAGACCTTCACGCGCGACGCGGTGGCCCGACGTCGGTACTGGGCCCGCAGCCACATGGGCTGGCGCACCATCGTCCGTGCGCGGCCGAACGCCGGCCATATCGCCGTCACCGAGCTGCAGCGGGTCGGCGTGCTGCGCGGGCTCATCACCCAGAACGTCGACGGCCTGCACACCGCAGCCGGCACCGCGGGCGTCGTCGAACTGCACGGCGCCCTGGACCGGGTCGTGTGCCTGGACTGCGGCACCACCTCCAGCCGTTCCGAGCTCGACGCCCGGCTGCGAGCGGCCAACCCCGACTGGCAGGCGCAGGTCACCGCGATCAACCCCGACGGCGACGTCGAACTGCCCGAGGAGCAGCTCGACGGGTTCACGACGGTCGACTGCCTGGTGTGCTCCGGGATGCTGAAGCCCGACGTCGTGTACTTCGGCGAGACGGTCCCGGCGCCGCGGGTCGAGCGATCCTTCGAGCTCGTGGAGCAGGCCGGCGCACTGCTCGTTCTCGGGTCCTCGTTGACCGTGATGTCCGGCTACCGATTCGTCCTCCGTGCAGCGAAGCTGGGCATCCCGGTGGCGATCGTCAACGCCGGGCCGACGCGCGGCGACGAGCGTGCCGACATCCGCGTCGATGCACCGCTCGGCGAGGTGCTGCCGCTGCTCAGTCGGGCCGTGACCAGGGCCAGGCGATCCGCGCCGGACGCGGGCGTCTCGGCGTGAGCGTCTGACCGAATCCTGAAATAGGTTCACGGAAAAGAAAGACTCGCGGTTCGCGGGCTGGTCTGTCATGGTGGCCGCGTGCCGCCTCGTCCGGACCGTCCCGAAGCGAACTGGTGTGCTCGGGGGCCCCGGTGATGGTGAGCTCGCGGGACGCGGAGCAGGTGGTCGGCGGCGGGAGCGACGCCGCTGCCGGGGCACCCGCGCCCGACATCGTCGAGATCGTGGTGGCCGGCGAGCTCGACGTGGCAGGCTCCGAACTCTCGTCCGGGCTGACCTCGGCGCTGGAGAGCGGCGCCTCGCGGATCGTGGTGAACCTGCTCGAGGTCACCTTCATCGACTCGAGCGTCCTGCGGACCCTGCTCCTGGCCCATCGCGAGGTCACGGCCAGGCATGGCTGGATCCGCCTCGTCTACACCAACCGCCTCATCGGCCGGGTCATCAGCCTGACCGGGCTGGAGCAGGTGTTGCCGCAGTACGCGAGCGTCGCGGGCGCCCGTGCGGGCCGCGCGCTCCGCGAGGGTCCACCCAGACCCAGGGACGAGGAGTCCGGTGGAAGCTAGGAGCAGCTCCTCGAAGCTGCCTGCGGTACCGCGGTCGACAACGACTCCGCGGCGGATGAGGGCCTGATCGTGCCGCCCGACCCCTTCGAGCGGAACACCGCGTCCGGTGCCGTGCTCGGGCTCGTCGGGAGTTCGGTCGCGCCGCCCCTGCCGCCCGTGACGGCCGTCGAGCAGGAGGTGCTCGCCTTTGGCGCCGGCATCAGCCTCCGCCTGGCCGCGACCCTGAACCTGCGTCGCACCGTGGGGCTCGTCCTGGACCTGGCCGTGCCCCGCCTCGGCGACTGGGCGGGGCTGGAGTTGTCCGGAGGCACCGACATCCGCGCGGCGAGCATGCTGCGGGGCGCGGGCCCGCGGACGTGGTCCCTGGAAGCGCGCCGCGACGGCGAGCAGCCGTGGTGGCTCGCCGATCCCGAAGCTCCCGCGGTGCTCGGGAACTCGGATCCCGAGGTGATGGTGCTGCCCCTGCGTGCGCGCGGTGCCTGCCTCGGGGAGTTGACCCTGGTCCGCGCCGACGGCGGTCGCTTCGACGTGCGGGACCGGGCGTTGGCCGGCGAGCTCGTGCTGCGTGCGGCGCTCGCCCTGGACGCAGCCCGGGTCTACGAGGAGCGGAGCACGCTGGCCTCCACTCTTCGCGACGCGCTGCGGCCGTCCCCGCTGCCGCAGCTGGCTGGCGTCGAGCTCGGCACGCGGTACCGCCCCGCCGAGGAGGCCACCGAGATCGGTGGCGACTTCTACGACGTCTACCGCGGCCCGGACGACCAGTGGTGGTTCGTCGTGGGCGACGTCTGCGGCAAGGGCGTCGATGCCGCGGTGCTCACCGGCAAGGTCCGATCCGCGCTGCGGATGGCGGCGCTGACCGGCCGGCGGCCCGACGGCGTGCTGTCGTTGCTGAACGAGGTCATGCTGCTCGAGGGCGGGATGAGCTTCGTGACCCTGGTCCTCGGGCGCATCTCGCCGGTCGACCTCGCCTCGGCCTCCGCGGCGGGTGCCGGGCGGCTCCGGCTCGACCTCGCCGGCGGCGGGCACCTCGAGCCGCTGGTACGGCGCGCGTCGGGTGCCGTCGAACCGCTGAACATCGGCGGGGTGCTGGTCGGCATGCTGCCCGACGCCTCGTTCCGTGTCAGCGAGGTGCTGCTCGAACCGGGCGAGGTGATCGTCCTCTACACCGACGGCGTCATCGAGGCCGACGACGCGTCGGGGGAGCAGTTCGGCCCCGAGCGGCTCATGGCGCTGCTGAGTGACAGCCCCGGCATGACCCCGCAAGCGGTCACCGAACGCATCGAGCAGAACGTGCTCGAACACCTCAATGGTCGGCCGCACGACGACATCGCCGTGTTCGCCATGGGACCGGAACGGATCTGACATGGACCGAGACCCAGACCGAGACCGAGACCGAGACCAGAGCGCGGCGCCATCGGCACCGACGGAGCTCACCGACCTCTTCCCGAGGTACTGGAACGCGCTCGCCTCGGTCGACCGCTCGGCAGCCATCGGTGTGGCTTTCGAAGCCGTCGAGATCGGCCATGACGTCTCCAGCGTGCTGACCGGTCTCGTGGCACGCGGGCAGATCGAGGTCGGCCGATGCTGGGCCGCCAACGAGTGGAACATCGCTCAGGAGCACGCCGCGACGTCGGTGAGCGAGGAGGTCGTCGCGGCCCTGGGGACGCGGCTCCGTACCCGTCCGCACCGCGGCATCGTCGTCGTGTCCTGCGTCGAGGGGGAGTGGCACGCGCTGCCCGCGAAGCTGCTCGCCGAGACCCTTCGCGGTGCCGGATGGGACGTCCGCTATCTCGGCGCCTCCCTCCCGGCCGCCCACCTCTCGCAGTTCATCCACGACGTCGGACCCGACGTCGTCGCGCTGTCCTGCTCGATCCCGACCTCGCTGCCCCGCGCCCGCGGCATGATCGAGGCCGCCAGGGACGGCGGGGTTCCCGTCATCGCCGGCGGCCGCGGCTTCGGGTCGGACGCCTCACGCGCACAGCGTCTGGGTGCCAACGGCTGGGCTCCCACCGCGCCAACGGCGGCGAGGATGCTGGGCTCGCCGGACTGGCCCCGCTTCACCGAGCGGGCGCCGGCCCTGGATCAGGTCGACGACGCCGCCGAGGTGCTCTGGGCGGCCACGGGACGGCTCACCCAGCTGGCGGAGACCGAGCTGCGCCGCCACTTCGCGGGCATGGCCGACTACGACGAGCAGGCCGTGGCCCGGACGCGGGAGGACCTCGCGCACATCGTCGGCTTCCTCGCCGCTGCGCTGTACGTCGACGAGTCCGCCTTGTTCGAGGAGTTCGTCGCCTGGCTCGACGCGCTCCTGGTCGCCCGCGAGGTGCCCGAGGAGGCAGTGCGGATCGGTCTGGACGCCTTGGCAGCGGTGCTGCCGCCGCTTCCCCGCGCGGTCGCCTTCCTCGAGACGGTGCGCCATGGACCGTGGGCGTCGCCGGTGCCCGCCACCGCGGGGTAGCTGTTACGCGGTCGAATGCCGGTCAATCCGTGTCGCTCTGGTTCCGGGGGGTAGGTGCGGCTTGAACACCACCGGCACGGCCGACCACAGAGGAGACGGACATGACCGTCGACAGCAGCGTCACCAGCAGCAACGGGATCAAGGACAACAGCAAGGTCGACTGGACCGATCTCGGTAAGGAGATGTGGGCCTACCTGACCGGCAAGGGTGCCGCGATCAACTACGAGTTCGTCGACATGTTCGTCGAGGTCCCCCGGGACACCGGCAACGACGCCCCGCGGGCCACCTGGCGCCTCAACGGCACGCTGCGCATCACCACCACGGACCGCGACTCGAAGGGTGCGGGCTCCTGACCGAAGGCCGCCCGGCGGGACCGCCCTTCGACGGCGGTCCGGCCGGCCCACCTTCGGCGGCGCCGCGGTTCGACGAGACGTTGTCGGTGTTCGCCGACCTCGACTTCTCGGTCGATCTCGGCGACGGTCCGATCGCCGGACGCGTGACGTCCGACGGCACCACGATCACCGTCACGACCGACGACGCCGACACCGTCTGGCGCGCCTCCACCTCGGTACCGCAGGTCGGCACCTCGGCTCTGCCCTACCTCGCCGACCGGCTGACCGACGCGGGTCTCCGGCTCGAGGTGCAGGGGCCGCAGGGGCGCGTCGCCTCGGTCGGTGCCGGGACGTCGTCCCTGCTCGGCAAGTTGTTCACGGGCAGCAGCGCGATCGCTCCCGGCGACCGCGCGGCCGTGATGGCTCTCGCGCTCAGCCAGGCGAGGCGGAACCGGGTCCCGATCACCGCGGCTGCGGTCGCCATCGTGCTGGCCTCAGCCGTCGTCGTCGCTGCGGTCCGCAGCCGGCGCTGAATCAGGCGGTTGCGGACCGGCCGGCCTCGTCGGCATCGGCTTCATCCGTGTCGGTCAGGCTCGGGGGCAGTTCGACCAATGGGTCGGCGGCCTCGCCCGCGTTGTCGCCCTTCGCGCTTTTGGAGCTGGTCGCGTGCGGCCCCGACTTGTGCCCCCGGCCCTTGCCGCCCTTCGACGACCCGTGCATGCGGCTGAACTCGCGCCCGAAGGTCTCGTCCACGCGCTCGGCCATGGTCACGTCGAACATGCCCAGCAGCGCCATCTCCGCGACGCCGCGCAGGCGTTCGAGAGCCGTCTGGACCGCCGGCCACTGCTCGTCGGGTTGCCCCGCGTCCGCGAAAGGCTTCCACACCGCCTCGAGGTACAGCTCGAGGTAGAGCTTCGAGACCCCCTCGGCGTGCCGGCGGAGCTGCTCCACCAGCTTCATGGCCCGACGGGCGTCGACGCCGAGCGAGGTCATCGCGTCCTGCCCGGCGCGCAGGACGCGCGGGGCCAGCTCCTCGTAGGTCTGGTCGTCGAGCTTGCGCACCAGCCCGAGCCGCTCCGCGCGGCCGATGAGCTCGGCCTCGTGGCCGGGGCTCGGGAACCGCTCGGCGAGTTCGGAGAGGGTGACGATCTGCGGCTCGGTCTCCCCGAACAGCGACTTCACGGTGCGGCTGAACTGCAGGATCTCGGCGTCGGAGTCCCCGGTGTTGTCGAGCATCCGCGCGATGGTGTCGAGCTTGAAGCCTTCGGCCTGCAGGTCCTTCACCAGCTCGACGCGCGAGACGTGGCGCTCGGAGTAGTAGCCCATCCGCGCCCGGACCTCGGGAGCCGGCAGCAGCTTGCGCGACTGGTACGCCCGTAGCGTGCGCACCGTCATGCCGGTGCGGCGCGCCAGCTCCTCGATGGGGAACGAGGCGTCGGCGGCAGGCTCTGATGCCCCAGGCGTCGACATGCGACACAGCGTAGCCGCTAGTACGCTGCCATTGAAGGGTGTGACATCGAAAGATGTCTAGCTCAGCGTCGCGGTTCGTCGCCCCGCTCGCCGTAACGGGCAGCCGCTACCTCAGCGGAAGGAAATGCATGATCCCGGGTCTGCAGAAGTTCCACGGCCGTACGGCCGTCATCACCGGTGCCGGCTCGGGTATCGGCCGGGCTCTCGCGCTGGAACTGTCCCGGGTCGGCGCCTGCCTCGCGCTGTCGGACGTCAACGAGCGGGACGTCGAGTACACCGCCCAGCGCTGCCGGGCCCGGGGGAGTGACGCACGTGCCTACGTCGTCGACGTCAGTGACCGCGATGCCGTCTTCGCCCATGCGGAGCAGGTCATGCGGGACTTCGGCGGTGTCGCCCTGCTGATCAACAACGCCGGTGTCGCGATGACCGGTCGGGTGCAGGACACGTCGATCGACGATTTCCGCTGGCTGATGGAGATCGACTTCTACGGCGTGCTCCACGGCTCGCAGGCGTTCCTGCCGCACCTCATCGCGTCCGGCGATGGGCACCTCGTCAACGTCTCCAGCGTGTTCGGGCTGATCGCGG
>JAVEDQ010000449.1 GCA_030840885.1 Frankiaceae bacterium | reverse complement strand
CTCGCCGTCGCGCCGGCGGAAGAGTCAGACGGGCCGGTGACCATCGATGCGGTCGACCTGCCGACGTACCTCGGGCGGCCGAAGCACACCTCGGACACCGCCGAGCGCACCGCCGACCCGGGTGTCGCGACCGGCCTGGCCGTCACCGGCCTCGGTGGCAGCGTGCTGTTCATCGAAGCGGCGCTGGCCGACCCGGACAGTGGCGCGACCGGCCTGACCCTGACCGGTCAGCTCGGGGACGTCATGAAGGAGTCGGCGCAGATCGCGCTGACCTACCTCCGGTCCGGCGACGTGGCCGGCCGCGCCGCAGGTAAGAGCGGCCTGGACCTGCCGGTGAAGCTCCTCGCCGAACGGGGCGTCCACCTGCACGTGCCGGCGGGCGCGGTACCGAAGGACGGGCCGAGTGCAGGTGTCACCATGACGACCGCGCTGGCGTCACTGCTCTCCGGCCGCCCGGTGCGGTCGGACGTGGCGATGACCGGTGAGGTGTCGTTGACCGGTCGGGTGCTCCCGATCGGCGGGGTGAAGCAGAAGCTGCTCGCCGCCGCCCGGGCCGGCATCACCACGGTGCTGCTGCCCGAGCGCAACGGCCCCGACCTCGACGACGTGCCGGCTGCCGTGCGCGAGACGCTCGACGTCCACCTCGTCAGTCACGTCAGCCAGGTGCTCGAACTCGCACTCGAGCCCGAGCCGGTGTGGCACCTCGAGGTCGCGCCGGTGCTCGCCGCCTGACCGACCCGGATCGAACGCGCCTGCCGTGGCTCCGACCACGGGAGGCGCGTTCGATGCTTGCGTGGCATAGTTGTGGCATGAGTCGGGCACGCTTGAGCACCACCGTCGACGCCGATCTTCTTGCGGACGCCCGGCGCGTGCGCTCGGGGCTCACCGACGCGGCACTCGTCGACGAAGCCTTGCAGGCCCTGATGGTTCGTCACCGCTCCGCTGAGGTTGATGCGAGCTATGCCGCCTACGACGAGCACCCGCTGGACGAGCCCGACGAATGGGGCGACTTGGCGTCGTTCCGTCGGGCCGTCGCTGCGTCGTGAGTCAGTTGCCCGCTCGCGGTGAGGTGTGGTGGTGCGAGATGCCCGAGATCGGACGGCGGCCTGTCGTCGTGCTCTCTCGGGACGCAGTGATCCCGCGGCACAAGCGGGCTCTTGTGGCGCCGTGCACGACGACCATTCGTGGGCTGGTCAGCGAGGTCGTGTTGGAGCCCGGTTCCGACCCAGTTCCGCGTAGGTCCGCGGTGAACCTCGATTCGGTCGAGAGCGTGTCAGTGGCCGTGCTCGTCCAGCGACTCGGCCGGTTGGCCGACAGCCGCATGCGGCGGGTCTGCGCGGCTCTCGTCGTTGCGGTCGACTGCGCCGGCTGACGCCCTGTCTGTTGCGACGACGGACGCGGCGACGATCAGCCCCGCCACGGCGGCGTCCAGCCAGTAGTGGTTGCCGGTCGAGACCACCACAACCAGCGTCAGAAACAGGTGCAGTGGGCCGAGCCAGCGTGCCCGGCCCCTGGCGGTCCGGTAGACGAGGACTCCCACGAGCGCGGCCCACGCGACGTGCACCGACGGCATGGCGGAGAACTGGTCGGCGATGCCGGTCCCGGGCGGTCCGTAGACCGACTGCCCGAATGCAGCAGCCGAGTCGGTGATGCCGAACCGACCGTCGAGGAGGCGCGGCGGAGCCACCGCGACGAGGGAGATGGCGAGGCAGGCGAACGTGGTCAGCACCACGGCGTTCCGCGCCTGCGGATAGGCCGCCCGGTGGCGAAGGAACACCCAGAGCAGCATCAGCCCAAGGGTGCTGAAGTGGGCGTAGACGTAGTAGCCGTTGAAGAACTGGACGAGCCAGGGATGCGGCGCGGTCAGGCGCTGGACCGCGGCCTCGCTGGGCAGGTGGAACATCCGCTCGACGTGCCAGATCGCCTCACCCCGGCCGACCGCGTCGCCGACCGCGCGGACAGCATGGGTGCCGACGAACTGCCATAGCCCGAACAGGGCGGCCACGATCGCCGTCTCGCGAAGCAGTGCGGGAAGGACGCCGGGACCCCGCAGCCGGAGCACCAACAACCGGCTGACCAGGGCCAGCACGAGTGCCGCACCCCAGGCCTCCGGCCAGGACGGGATCCAGTGCGGCATACCTCATCGTCGCACCGCTCTCGCCGCTCCATCTCCTGATCGCTAGGAGCTCGACCCCGAGCCCTGCTGGGCCCGCGCCCGCAGCTCCTTCTTCTGCACCTTGCCCGTCGAGGTCTTCGGGAGCTCGCCGTAGTGGAAGACCTTCGGGACCTTGAACGGCGCGAGCCGCTCGCGGACGTGGGCGGCCAGTTCCTCGTCGGTGACCTCGGCACCCTCGCGGAGAGTCACGTGCGCCACCGGAACCTCACCCCACTTCTCGTGCGGCTCGGCGACCACGGCCGACTCCAGCACCGACGGGTGCGCATCGAGCGCGCGTTCCACCTCGACCGAGGAGATGTTCTCGCCACCGGAGATGATGATGTCCTTGCTGCGGTCGCGGATCTCGACGTAGCCGTCGGGGTGGACGACGCCGAGGTCGCCGGTCCGGAACCAGCCGAGGCCCGCCTGCTCCCCGGTCCCGGTGACCGTCGCTGCGTCGGTCGCGGCCTGGTCCTCGTAGTAACCGAGCATGACGTCGTTGCCGCGCAGGCTGATCTCCCCGATCGTCTGCCCGTCGGCGGGCACATCGGAGCCGTCGTCGGCGACGACCCGAGCCCGGTCGGCGACGACGTTGCCCACGCCCTGCCGGGACTTCAGGTCGGCCTGCTGATCGCCGGGCAGGTCGTCCCACTCCGGCCGCCACTGGTTGATCATGGCGGGGCCGTAGGTCTCGGTGAGCCCGTAGAGGTGCGTGACGTTCATGTTCAGGTCCGACATCCGGGACAGCAGCGTCGGGGTGGGCGGGGCGCCGCCGGTCTGCACCTGCACCTTCTGCGGCAGGGGGCCAGACTCCGCCTCCTTCGCGCTCGCGATCATGTTCAGGACCGTCGGCGCCGCGCTGTAGTGGGTGATGCCCTCGTCGCGGAGCAGGCCCCAGATGACGGTGGGGTCGACCTTGGGCAGACAGACGTGCGTGGCGCCGGCCGCGGTGACGGCCCACGGGTAGCACCAGCCGTCGCAGTGGAACATCGGCAACGTCCACAGGTAGTGGCTGCCCGGGCCCATCCCGCTGTGCAGCGCCATCGCGAGGGCCTGCAGGTAGGCGCCGCGATGGTGGTACATGACGCCCTTGGGCCGGCCGGTGGTGCCGCTGGTGTAGTTGAGCGCGAGCAGGCCGGTCTCGTCCGGGCAGTCCCGGGCCAGCGGCGAGGCGCCGTCCAGCAGTTGCTCGTAGTCGTCCCCGGAGTTCCCGTCGGTGCTGTCGCCGGACCCGTTCGCGACGACGAGCCGGATGCCGACCGAGGCGGCGACCTTCGCGGCGACGTCGGCGAAGGCTGCGTCGGCCACGAGCACCGACGCACCGGCGTGGCCGAGGATGTACTCGAGCTCCTCGCCGCTGAGGCGGCTGTTCAGCGGCACCAGGACGGCGCCCGCCCACGGGACGCCGTTGTGCAGTTCCAACATCGCCGAGCTGTTGGCGCACAGCGCCGCGACGCGGTCGCCCGGCTGGACCCCGAGCCCGACCAGCGCACCCGCGAGGCGCTGGGCCCGGTCGGCGAACTCCGCGTAGGTGAAGCGGCGCTCGCCGTCCACGACGGCGACACGGTCGGCGAATACGGCGGCGGAACGCGTCAGGAACGCCGTCGGGGTGAGTGGGCTGAACGTGAAGCTGGCCACGGGTCCTCCTGCGAATCAGGGTGCGGCGGAGCGGCTGGGTGCCGCCCGAGGCCCTACCCCCGCAGCGGAAGCGAATGTGTGCCCGGTCACAACAGGCCGGACTCGAACCATCCGTCGAACCATCACGTCGAACCATCACGTCGAACCAGGGCGTGGACGGGAAGCGGGCGGACAGACTGTTCCCATGGCGTCTACTGATGAGCAGTCAACCCACGGCGAACTCGCCACCATCGGCCTCACCGGCCTCGCCGTCATGGGCCAGAACCTGGCGCGCAACATCGCCCGGAACGGCTATCCCATCGTCGTGCACAACCGCACGAAGGCGACCACGGACGCCTTCCTCGAGGGTCTCGAGGGCGACGACCCGCTCTCGTCCGCGGACTCGCTGGAAGACCTCGTCGCGCGGCTCGAGAAGCCACGCAAGATCATCCTGATGGTGAAGGCGGGCGACCCGGTCGACGCCGTCCTCGACGATCTGCTCCCCCTGCTCGACCGCGGCGACATCGTCATCGACGGCGGCAACTCCTTCTTCGGCCACACCGAGCGCCGCCAGGCCAAGTGCAGCGAGCAGGGCATCAACTTCCTCGGCGTCGGCATCTCCGGCGGTGAGGAGGGCGCGCTCAACGGACCGAGCATCATGCCCGGCGGCGACCGGGACGCCTACGCGCAGGTCGAGGAGATCCTGACGACGATCTCCGCCCACGTCGACGGCGAGCCGTGCTGCCGCTACATCGGTGCAGGCGGCGCCGGCCACTACGTGAAGATGGTGCACAACGGCATCGAGTACGCCGACATCCAACTGATCGTCGAGTCCTACGACCTGATGCGCCACGTGCTCGGCCGCTCCGCGAGCGAGCTCGCCGAGGTGTTCTCGACGTGGAACGAGGGCGACCTCGAGAGCTTCCTCATCGAGATCACCAGCATCGTGCTCGCGAAGCAGGACCCGACCACCGGTTCGGCGCTCGTCGACGTCATCCTCGACCAGGCCGAGCAGAAGGGCACCGGACGCTGGACCGCGCAGGACGCGCTGGAGCTCGGCGTGCCGTCGCCGAGCATGACCAGCGCCGTCTACGCCCGTTCACTGTCGGCGCTGAAGGAGAAGCGGGAGCGCGCGGCGGGCGAGCTCTCCGGACCGGACCCGACGGCCGCAGCGGACGAGTCCGGTGAGTCCGACCGGCTCGTCGACGACATCCGGCAGGCGCTCTACGCGTCGAAGGTCGTCGCCTACGCCGAGGGCTTCGACCAGCTGGCCACCGCCAGCCGCACCAACGACTGGAACCTCGACCTCGGCGGTCTCGCGACCATCTGGCGTGGTGGCTGCATCATCCGAGCCAGGTTCCTGAACCGGATCCGCGACTCCTACGAAGGCGACTCGGACGGCAACTCCGTGGACGTCGACAGCCTGCTCACGCTGCCGTACTTCCGGGACGAGATCGCCTCGGCGCAGGACGCGTGGCGCCGCGCGGTGACCGCCGGCATCCAGGCCGGGGTCCCGCTACCCGCGTTCTCCTCCGCGCTCGCCTACTACGACGGTTACCGGCAGGCCCGCGGCCCGGCCAACCTCATCCAGGGGCTGCGCGACTACTTCGGCGCGCACACCTACCACCGCACCGACCGCGAGGGTGCGTTCCACATCAACTGGTCGCAGGGCGGCGACGAGGTGGAGCCGGGCAAGAAGCTGAAGGAGGCAGCGGGGCACTGATCGCTTCAGCCCGCCGCCGGTGGGCCGGCCACCCGGTCCGCGAACGAGCTGAACCATTCGCCGACGAAGTCCTGGATCTCGGTCTCGATGCCGTCGGTGAGCTCGGCGTCGACGGCGACGCGCGCAAGCGGGCGCAGCCGGTCGACCAGCCCGACCAGTGCCGGGATCTCGGAGTCCGCGGGACGCCACCCCGGCTCGTGCTGGGCGAGGACGTGGTTGGCGACGGTGGAGACGAACGTCTTCGCCACCGCCGCCACCTGTTCGCTCATGCGACCGGCGAGGTCGAGCACGGCGGAGAGCGGCATCCCGATGTCGAGCAGCTCGGCTCCGGCCCGGAGCAGCCGCGGCCGGTGCACCTGGTACCGGTCGCCGGCGACCGGGCTGAGCAGCCCCAGTTCCACGGCGCGGTCGAGGTCCCGCTTCGCCACAGCCCCGCCGAACAACTCCTCGAGGTCGGCCTTGCCGAGCTCTTCCGGCAACTCCCCCGACGACGGGGCGAGCAGCGCTGCCTCGAGACCGAGCGTCTGCCCGATGTCGTGGCCGCCCTCCCAGGACGCGATGAAGTCGGCGATGTGCGCGACGGTGTAGCCACGCTCGAGCAGCCGGCCGATGAGCCGGAGCCGCGCGAGGTGGGTCTCGTCGTAGAGGTTGACCCGACCGACGCGCCGGGGTGCCGGTAGCAGGCCCCGTTCCGCATAGGCGCGGACGTTGCGGACCGTGACCCCGGCGGCCTGCGCGAGGTCGTCGAGGCGGTACTCCACGACACCGCCGTCAGGGGTCGATGCACTGCTCACGCGCGTACGTCCACACCGGTCGTGCTGGCGTCGGCCGGACGTGACGCGGAACGGGGTTGGGGCACCGCGATCCCTCCTCGGTCTATGGGAGCAACGATACCGAGGACCGTGAAGACAGTGCCATTTTGCACTGGTACGGTTTCCTGTGGCGCAGTGCGGGAAGGCACACGAGAGCGTCCCGCACCGCCGATGGACACAAGGAGACCCGCCGCATGTCGAGCACCGTGACCGAGATCCGCCCGCAGAGCAGTTCCACGGTCGCCCCGACCGTCGACCCCATCGACGAGACGTCGCAGCGCCTGCTCGCGTCGGCCTCGACGCTGTCCTATGACCCGATGACCGAGGTCGACTGGGACGCTCCGGTGCCCGACGACAAGTACGGGTTGAACCCGGAGTGGAGCACCCTCTACGGCACGTCGCTGTGGGACGAGATGACCGAGGCGCAGAAGGTCACGCTGACCAAGCACGAGGTCTGCTCGGTCATGTCGACCGGCATCTGGTTCGAGATGATCCTGCAGCAGATGGTGCTGCGCGACCAGTACGTGCGCAACCACGGCAAGGCCGAGTTCCAGTTCGCGCTGACCGAGATCGCCGACGAGTGCCGCCACTCGATCATGTTCGCCCGCGCCTGCACCGCCATGGGCGTCCCGGCCTACTTCCCGAACAAGCTCAGCGTCGAGCTCGGCCGCGGGTTCAAGGCACTCGCGCGCAGCGAGGCCGCCTACGCCGGGATCCTCGTCGCCGAAGAGGTCCTCGACGTCATGCAGCGCGACTGGATGCGCGGCGAGAACGTGCAGCCGATCGTCCGTGCCACCAGCAAGATCCATGTGGTCGAGGAATCCCGGCACATGAAGTTCGCGCGCCAGGAGGTCCGCGACGCGCTGGCGGGCGTCAGTAAGGCCCGCCGCAACGCGAGCGCCATGCTGATCGCCATCGCGGCCCACGTCATCGTCTCCAACATGGTGAACCCGGCCGTCTACGCCGCCGCCGGGCTCGACACCGAACAGGCGCTCGCCGCGGCCAAGGCCAACCCCCACCGTCAGGCGATGATGCGCACCAGCAGCCGCCACCTCATGGACTTCCTCGGCGAGATGGGCCTGCTGACCCGTCCGGCGAAGGTCGTCTACCGCCGCCTCTCGATGCTCTGAGACCAGTTAGACCGAGCCCGAGGTAGCCCGAGCCATGCCCTTCGCCATCACCCCGACCTGCTGCAACGACGCCTCGTGCGTCTCGGTGTGCCCGGTCAACTGCATCCACCCGACGCCGGACGAACCCGAGTTCGGCACCACGGAGATGCTCTACGTCGACCCGGCGGCCTGCATCGACTGCGGGGCGTGCGCGGACGCATGCCCGGTCGACGCGGTCTTCCCGATCGAGTCGTTGCGGGGTCCGGACGCCGAGTTCGCCGTCGCGAACCGGCTCTGGTACGAGGAGCACCCCACCGACCACGCGTGGAGCGAGCCGGAGTTCCCGCGTTCGCTGCCCGGTGACCCGGCCCGCGAGCCGTTGCGCGTCGCGGTCGTCGGGGCCGGCCCGGCCGCGGGCTACACGGTCCGGCACCTGCTGCACGCCACCGACGCCCGCATCACGCTGATCGACCGACTGCCCGTGCCCGGCGGTCTGCTGCGCTCGGGCGTCGCGCCCGACCACCCGGCGACCAAGCAGATCGGCGAGGGCTTCAGCGAGATCTACCGCCACCCACGGGTCCGCCTCGCGCTGAACGTCGAGGTGGGGCGGGACGTCTCCGTCGCCGAGCTCGCCGAGACCCACTCCGCGGTCGTCTACGCCTTCGGCGCCTCGGCCGACCGTCAGCTCCGCGTGCCCGGGGAGCAGCTGGCCAACAGCCTCGCCGCGACCGACGTCGTCGGTTGGTACAACGCCCACCCCGACCGGACGGACCTGACGATCGACCTGCAGACCGAGCGGGCGGTCGTCGTCGGCACCGGCAACGTCGCCCTCGACATCGCGCGGGTGCTGCTCGCCGACCCCGACGAGCTGGCGCGCACCGACGTCTCCGACGTCGCGTTGGCCGCCCTGCGGACCAGTCAGGTGCGCGAGGTCGTCCTGCTCGGACGCCGCGACGTCTCGACCGCCGCGTTCACCGCCGGCGAGTTCGCGGCGCTCCGCGCGGTGCCCGGCCTCGAGATCGTCCTCGACCGCACCGGTCTGGTCGACGGTCCCCCGGCCACCGGGCCGCTGCGGGACGTGCCCGTGGTGGACATCGCCTACGACAGCCCGCCTCCGGCCGGTCGCCGGCTCGTGCTCCGGTTCGGCTCCCCGGTGGACGCCCTCGACGGCGGCAGCGATCGCAGCGACTCGACGGCCGTGAGCGTCGTGCGCACCACGGGCAACGCCGCCACCACCATCCCGACCGGGCTCGTCATCCGCTCGATCGGTTACACCGGACGGGCCCTGCCCGGGTTGCCCTTCGACGAGAGCGCCGGTGTCGTGCCCAACGAGCTCGGCCGGGTGCGCGACCCCGCCACCGGCGCCACCCTCCCGGGCGCGTACGTCGCCGGCTGGATCAAGCGCGGCCCGTCCGGCGGGATCGGGACGAACCGCGCCGACGCGGCCGAGACCGTGCATGCCCTGCTCGACGACGCAGCGGCCGGACGCCTGCCGACCGGTCGGGATTCCGCGGCCTTCCACCGCCTGCTGCGGAGCCGGACCGACGTCGTCGACCAGGCCAGGGCCCGCGCGATCGACGCGGCCGAACGGCGGGCCGGCGAGGCGGCCGGACGGCCCCGCGTCAAGTTCGTGCGAGTCGAGCAGATGCTGGCCGTGGACCGCCCGAAGGCCGTGGCCCGCGCCGCGGCCGGCGCCGTCACCGACCGCCTGACCGGCCTGCTCAGCCGGCCCAGCGCTTGAACGGGTCCGGCGGGAAGGCATCGGCGTCGATGCAGAGCTGGCCCCAGCTGTCGAGGCGGTAGGCCAACGCGTCGATGTCGTGCCCGAGCGCGGTTACGAGCGGGTGCTCGGCTGCGTCCGTCCGTCGCTCGATCTCGTCCCGACCCGACCGGCCGAGTTCGGTGAGCTGTTCCCCGTCGAGCCACCCGCGCGCGGTCAGGGACGTCATCGCCTCGCCCATCTGCTCCTCGGACCAGCCACGGGTCGCGGTGTAGGACAGGATCGGTGCGCCGAGCCACAGCTCGGTCGCGATGTTCATCTCCACCGGCGACAGGCCGGTGCTCGCCACGGCGGCGATGTGCCCGTCACCCCGGTACTCGCGCACCATGTCGCACGCGCGCCAGAGCCGGCCCACCGGTTCGTTGGGCTCCGGCAGGGCCCGCAGGCCGGCGAACAGCGGGCGGCCGATCGCATCGAGCCCGTCCAGGGCGCCGCGCAGCGTGGCGGCGGTCTCGGCCACGTCGGCCACGTCCTCCCCCGCAAGGATCTCCTGCAGGCCGTCGACCGCGGCGCGGGTGCGCACCGCCAGCAGCTCGGCCCGGGGGAGCTGGTCGCGCCCGCTGCCGTAGAGGCCGAGCACGAGGTCGGGCGAGAACCAGGCGAACGCCGAAACCACCACCTCGGGCACCGGATCCCC
>JAVEDQ010000372.1 GCA_030840885.1 Frankiaceae bacterium | reverse complement strand
GGGCCGTGATCGTCGAGGCCCAGGCCGCGTTGCGACCGGCTGACGTGAGCACGGGAGCGGTCCGGTCGACACCGGTGATGCCGGTGACCCCGATGACCGCGCTCGTCGCCGTCCCGAAGGTCCAGGTCGTCGACGTCGGCTCGGCGCTGCCGGCGACGCGGTAGTAGGTCCAGGTGGTCAGGACCGTGCCGCGCACGTCGCTGCGCACCAGCGTCCAGCCGCTCGGAGCGATCAGCGACGGCACCCCGTAGGCGCTGACCGTCGCGACCATCACGTCCCCGGCGACGACGCCGGCCGGGCGGGCCACCGTCAGTGTCCTGGCCGCCGCGATGCTCGTCGTCGTGCTGCCCCGCATCGCGAAGTTCCGCCGTGCCGACGCGATGGCCGCCACCGACTGCTGACCGGCGGTGGTGACCGCACGCACCGAGTAGTACGAGGTCACGCCCAACGGGGCCGTGCTGTCGGTCCAGGACCGACCCTTGACCGGGGTGGCCGTGAGGCGGGTCCACGGCCCTGCGGCGGAAGCGGCGCGGTCGACCGTGAAGCCGGTCGAGGACGGCTCGCTGCTCGTCCAGCCCAGATCGATCCCGGCGGAGGTCGGGGCCGCGGTGACCGCCGACGCAGCGGCCGGGACAGCGGGTGCCGCCGAGTGCGTGGCGACCGTGCCCGAGTCGGTGAACGTGCTTCCGGCGACGGGCAGGAACTGGTAGCTGTAGCTCGTCGGCCGCAGGGTCAGCTTGAGGACGCCGTACGTGTCGCTGTTGTGCACCAGGCTGTTCGGAGCCGCCGCGCCGGAGAACGCGTGGTGGTTCTCGCCACCCGATCCGACCGTGATCTGCGTGAGGCCACGGGCGTCGTCCCGGACCCCCGTCGGGGTCTGGGGAGCGAAGCGTTCGTAGAGGTGGCTGTGGCCGTTGAGGACGAGGTCGGCACCGGCGGCGTACAGGTCGTTCCAGAAGGCCTGGCTGCGGGTGTCCGGCGCGGTGTAGGCGGTGACCGAGTCCCACCGCGGCTCGTGCCAGAGCGCGAGGATGTTGGACGACGCGTGCGCGGCGAGGTCGCTCTTGAGCCAGACCTCCTCCGGGGAGCCGGCCCCGCACCCACCGATCTCGGAGCACTCGCTGTTCAGCACGACGATGTGCCAGCGGCCGAGGTCGTAGGAGTACCAACCCTTGGCCGGGTCACCGGCGGCGGCCCCGAAGTAGCCGTAGTACCCGGTGGCGCCGGCCGTCTGGTAGTCGTGGTTGCCCGGCAGCGGGTGGGTGCGCACCTTCGCCCGGCCCCAGGTGGGGTCGTAGCAGTTGGCGAACTCGGCGGCGGTCCCGTCCTGATAGGCGTTGTCCCCGAGGGTGAAGACGGTGCCGGGGGTCTTGTCGAGAACCGCGGCGGTCTGGTCGTCGCCGGTGCCGTCGCAGGCGGCGATGTCCCCCGCGCCGACCAGCACCGGATCGCCCGAGGCCTTCGGGGTGGCGGTGGCCGGGGTCGACGCGGGGCTCGTTGCGCCGGTGGAGGCAACGGCGACGACCGCATACGAGGATGCGGTGCCGTTCACGACGTTCGGGTCCAGGTACGTCGTGCCGGTCACCAGGCTCGGGTTGGCCGGCCGTCCGGCGGTCGCCACCGGCAGCGACGACGACCGGTAGACCTGATAGCCGACGACGGACGGGTCACTCGACGCCGTCCAACTCAGGTCCACGCGGCTGTCCCCGGCCGTGGCGGTGAGGCCGGTCGGGGCCGTCGGACCAGCGGGCACGCTCGCCGGCGGCTGGAGGTCGGGGGCGGCGACGTGGGTCGGACCGCCGACGAGGTTCGCGGTCAGGCCGCTTCCGGAGGAGTCGGCCGCCGTGGTCCCGCTCGTCTCGTCGAGGCTCCATCGCCCGACGAGACCGGGGGCGTTGACGATCGCCGCCGAGACGTTCGCCGCGACGTCGGTGGCCGAGCGGGCGTAGTTCCAGACCCGGGCCTCGTCGACGGCACCGGCGAACGAACCCTCGGCTGTGCCCGCCGAGTTCAGGGCGCTGCCGATGGAGGCCCACTGGATGCTGTCCCAGCGCGGGGTGACCCCGACGGCGAGCGTCCCGTCGAGCTTGCCGTCCAGGTAGAGGCGCCACGTGGTCCCGTCGTACGTCGCGGCGGCGCTGTGCCAGACACCGGACGTCACCGCTGTGGTGCCGTAGACGGGGTGGTTGTCCCCGTAGTCGGTACCGGCGCCCTCGAAGTCGGCGACGAGCACGCCGCGCGAGGCGGACAGCCCGAGGAACCAGTTGCTGTCGACGTTGCTGCCGTCGTCCTCCCAGCGGCCCTTGGTCAGCAGCGGGACGGCGTCGGTGACCCCGCCGACACCGGTGCTGGTCGTGACGCCGGCCGCGTCGCGGCGGAAGCGGGTCTCGATGGTGAACGTCTTCAGCCCGATCGCCGGCGCGACTCCCATGGAGGCGTACTGGCCGGCGCCGTTGAGCAGCAGCGCTCCGTTGCCGGCCGCGGCAGCCGGGCCGGCGAGCAGGGGGAGGCCGAGCAATGCGGTCAGCGCACTGAGTCCGGCGACCGCCGCCGCTCGCGCGCTCCCGGTGAACTTCCGTTTCACTGCGCTCCCGACGATGACCGTGCGTAACAACCGAAGCATGTCACCGACTGTGACGACGCGCAGCAGATCGAAGCGATTCGGGCCGGTCTCGCACGTGCCGTGAGGGGCCGAGTCGGGTAGGTGATCGGCAGGCGCGTCGACCCCGCGCCGGCAGATCGAAAGGGATCAATCCGGTGGCGGACAGCACAGCCCGCTCGGCCGCCTCC
>JAVEDQ010000232.1 GCA_030840885.1 Frankiaceae bacterium | reverse complement strand
CGCCGCCGCGGTCGCTGGGCTGGTGGGCCTGCAGCTGCGGTCGCGACCTGCTCCGTCGATCGTCGACGCCGCGCTCCGCGAGGCGCTGGGCCCCGATTTCCCGGATGCGGTCGCCCACCCGGACTGGCCGGGGGCGGACGCCGAGCTGGGTCGACAGCTGGGCGCGGTCCGGATGCTGCGCGCCCACAAGCGCTACGCCCACGACTCCGACATCAGCTACGGGCCCGCCGGCGCGCGTAACCACCTCGATGTCTGGCGACGCCCCGACCTTCCCGCGGGCAGCAAGGCCCCGGTGCTCGTGCAGGTGCACGGAGGCGCCTGGGTATACGGCAGCAAGGTCGGGCAGGCCTATCCCCTGCTGAGCCACCTCGTGGAGCGGGGCTGGGTCTGCGTATCGCTGAACTACCGGCTGAGCCCTCGGGCGACCTGGCCGGATCAGATCCTCGACGTCAAGCGGGCCGTCGCGTGGGTGAAGCAGAACATCGCCGATTACGGCGGTGATCCCGGGTTCGTCGCCATCACGGGGGGCTCGGCCGGCGGACACCTGACGGCCCTGCACGCCCTCACCGCGCAGGACAGCCGCTGGCAGCCCGGCTTCGAGGACGTCGACACCACGGTCGCGGCGGCTGTGCCCTACTACGGGGTCTACGACTGGACCAACCGCGACGGCCATGTCGATGACGAGGTAGTCGATGTGCTCCAGGAGCATGTCGTGAAGCAGCCGTTCGAGGCGGCGCGCGCACTCTTCGACGAGGCGTCACCGATGAGCCACGTCCGCGCCGACGCGCCGCCGTTCTTCTGCCTGCACGGCACCAACGACTCACTCGTGCCGATCGGCCAGGCCCGCTCGTTCGTCCGGCGGCTCCGCGCGGTGTCGAACGCTCCCGTCGCCTTCGCCGAGTTCCCCGGCGCGCAGCACGCCTTCGACATCTTCAGCTCGAACCGCGCGAACGCCAGCGCCGTCGCGGTCGAGCAGTTCCTCGGCGTCGTCTACGGCGAACACAAGCGGGGGCACCGGGTGACCGCGCGTCAGCACGTCTCCGCCTGATCCGACCCCAAGTGGAACGCAAGTTCGTGACAAGGGATCGGCGCGACGCTCCTCCCGCGGCAGATCGACCTGCCGACACCTACACCGGGAGGCAGCCATGTACGCAGCGACCATTGCTCTCGCCGAGATCGCGCGCGCCCGAAGGGCAGCAGGGCTCCCAGGCCTGAACGAGCTCCAAGCAGCCACGCTGCTGCGCGAGCTCGCCGACATCCGAGCGCTGCCGGAGAGCGCGACGACGTCGGCTGTGCCGTCAACGCGCCGGGCGCGAGCCGGCAGCCGTATGTCGGGGAGGTGGTGGGCCTTCAGCTAATGGGGTAGACAAGCTCTCAACAATCGTCTGTTTGAGGAGCTACCCATGAGCGTCGGACGTCTTGTCGAGCGCGCCCTGATCGGCGGCCTGTTCATCGGCCACGGCACCCAGAAGCTGTACGGCTGGTTCGGCGGCCCCGGGCGCGAAGGCACCGAGGGGATGATGGGTGCCCTGCAGATGCACCCGGCCAAGGCCAACGCCCTGGCTGCCGGGGTGACCGAGACCGCCGGCGGAGCAGCGATCGCACTCGGCCTCGGCACGCCGCTCGCCGCCGCAGCCCTGACGGGCGTCATGACCACCGCCATCAAGAAGGTCCACCTCGCCAACGGACCGTGGGCCGCGAACGGCGGCTGGGAGTACAACGCCGTCCTCATCGCTGCCGTGGCCGCGCTGGCCGAGACCGGCCCCGGCGACCTCTCGCTCGACCATGCGCTGGGCCTCGACGACCGCCGCGGCCCGGCCTGGGCCCTCGGCGCCGTCGCAGTCGGGGTTGCCTCCGCCTTCCTGACGATGGAACTCGGGCGGCGCAACGCGCCGGCCGCAGCCCCGTCCGCGGGTGCCGCGGGTGAAGCGCTCGACGACGACCGCGCCGGGGACCCGACCACCGCAGGAAGCTGAGACTTGCCTCGGGCCGGTCAGCAGCGACCGCGCCCGGGCTCGTTCGCCTTGGCCGGTTAGCGGGCCGCGAGGACCAGTAGCGTCACCAGCAGCGCGATGCCCAGCACCAGGCCGGTGACGATGAGGCCCAGGATGATCAGGGGCTAGCGGAACGGACGGTGCACCGGCCTCGCCCGCTCGGCCTCGACCTGCTTCGACCGCTTCGGCGCCGGCTCCGGGCGTTGCTGCTCTCCCGAATCCGAATCCGAAGCGGAGCCGGAGGCGCGGTAGGCCCGGGAGAACTCGCTGGCCGTCTCCCGCACCCCTGCGGCGGCTGCCTGGCGACGTGACCGGTGGGTGCCGTCGGAGCCGGACTCCTGCCAAGCCGACAAGCCGGCGACGGCGGCCTTCGCCGCGCCCTTGGCGAGCGAACGGCCCGCAAGACCTGCCAGGCGTGCCACCTCGTCGCGGTCGATGCGATGCACCCGGTCCGGCCCGGTGTCGGCAAAGCCGGGCGGCGGTTGAAACGGCGGTGGCTGAAACGGCGGTGGCTGGGACGGCGGTGCGGACGGTGGTGGCTGGTTCGGCGGGGGCGCACTTGCTCGCGGTGGCGGCGCCATGACAGGCTGCTGCGACGAGATGTCGCTCGCCGGAAAGGCGCTCGCAGAAACGCTGCCGGCTTGGCTGACGGCAGCTTGCAGCGCTTCCCGCGCCTGCCACCCGGTCATCCGCTCGGTCGGCTCCTTGGCCAGCAGGCCCAGCAGCACCGGCGTCAGCCCGTTGGCTCGCTCCGGAGGCGTCGGCGGCTCAACAGTGACCGCGAGCAACGTCGCCATCGGCTCCCCACGGTCGAACGGCCCCCGACCCTCCACCGCCGCATACAACGTTGCGCCGAGCGACCACAGGTCCGCGAATGGTCCAGCGTTCTCGCCGCGGGCCCGCTCCGGGGCCATGAACGACGGTGAGCCCAGCAGCACGCCCTGGTCGGAGAGGGTCTCGTCACCGACCGATGTCGCG
>JAVEDQ010000226.1 GCA_030840885.1 Frankiaceae bacterium | reverse complement strand
TGCGAGATCAAGGAGCTGGTGGTCACCGCCTCCACGGAGCCGTCCTACCCCTGATGCTTAAGGTGGTCCGATCGTGAGATCGAACCCGTGAGCGCGCAACCCCGCGTGCTGGCCCTTCGGGCGCTGGGGCTCGGTGACCTGCTCACCGCGCTCCCGGCGCTGCGTGGCCTGCGCGCGCTGCGCCCGGAGAGCCGGCTGGTCCTCGCGACCTCGGGCTGGCTCGAGCCGATCGCGATGCTGAGCGGTGCCGTCGACGGCGTCCTGCCGGTGAAGCCGCTCGGCCCGATACCGGGCTGGCCGCCGGAGCTCGCGGTGAACCTGCACGGCAGCGGCCCGGAGTCGACGGAGCGGCTCCGGGAACTCGACCCGGGTCGACTCTGGGCCTACGACAGCCCGGGCGCACCTGCCTGGGACGACGACGACCACGAGGTCGAGCGTTGGTGCCGGCTCGTCGACGCCCACGGCGGCGCCTGCGACCGGGACGACCTCGACATCATGGCGCCGACCGAACCGCCGCTGGCGGGTGGACTCACGATCGTCCACCCCGGCGGCGCAGCCGCGTCGCGGCGCTGGCCCGCCTCACGGTGGTCGGCCGTCGCCGAGGCGCTCGCCGACGCCGGGCACGACGTCGTCGTCACCGGCTCGGTCAGCGAGATCGACCTCTGCCGATCGGTCGCCGCCGGCGCCGGGCTCTCCGAGCAGGCGGTGCTCGCCGGCCGGCTGGACGTCACCGGGCTCGCAGCCGTGGTGGCCTGCGCCCGGCTGGTCGTCTGCGCCGACACCGGTATCGGCCACCTGGCCACGGCCTACCGCACCCGCTCGGTGCTGCTGTTCGGCCCGGTGCCCCCGTCCCGCTGGGGCCCGCCGGCCGGCCGCGAACAGCACGTCGTGCTGTGGTCGGGCACCACCAGCGATCCGTTCGCCGCCACGCCCGACCCCGGCCTGCTCGGCATCTCACCGGAGGACGTGCTCGCCGCAACGATGGCGCGCGTATGAGGGCACGGCTATGAGGACACAGCTATGAGGACACGGCTATGAAGCCGCAGCGGTGAGCCGCACCCCGCGGGGCGGGACGGCCACCGGGCCCGCGACCGGCACGCTGCCCGAACCGTTGCGCGAACTCGTCGACCTGCTCGCCCGGCGCCACGCACTCGGCCTGGTCTGGGAGTTGCGCGGCCCCTCGCAGTCGTTCAAGACGCTGGTCCAGCACGTCGGCGCGCCCGACGCGCAGGTGAGCCAGCGGCTCCGCGAGCTGCGGGAGGGCGGCATCCTCGAGGTCGACGAGGCCGGCGACTACCGCCTGACCGGGGAGGGGCGGCGTCTGCTCGACGTCGTCTCCGCGCTCGAGAGCTTCGCCGAGGGGTGGGCGGCGATGAGCCCGCGGCAACGGCAACCGCGGGGTTCGGCCACCGCCGGCCGCGGCGAACCAGGGGCGTGACCCGCGCTCCCGCCGTCCGACACCATCCGGAAGCCGAATCCGGGTACACAACGGTCTACGTTGGTCTCCTTCGCGTCCCGGCAGGGGCGGGCGACGCGATCCGGCGCGGGCACGTGCCGAGGACCAGTTCGACGAACTCCGGTGGGAAGGACGTGACCACCGTGCCGGCTGCGAGCGGGCGGGCGACGCGCCGTCGCTGGCCGACGCCCGCCGCACTGGTCGCCGTCCTCCTGCTGCTGCTGGTCAGTGCCGGTCCGGCGCTCGCCATCGAGGACACCTGGACCGCCCGATCCGCCGACGCCAAGGGCGCAGCCGAACTCGTCGGCGGCGGCAAGGGCATCACCGTGGCCGTACTGGACTCCTGGATCGACAACCGCCACCCCGACTTCCGCGGTCATGTCCTGACCGGTGCGACGTGCCGCGACGGCAACTGCCAGCCGGGCGGGACCGACGTCCCCGACAGCTGCGAGGCGCACGGCACGCACGTCGCCGGCCTGATCGGCTCCTCCCGCTTCGGCATCGCCCCCGAGGCGCGCATCCTGCCCGTCCGTGTCCTCACCGAACGCAACGGCGCCTGCCAGGCGCAGGCCGGGGACGTCGCCTCCGGCATCCGCTTCGCCGCCAGCCACGGCGCGCAGGTCATCAACATCTCGCTCGGCAGCACCTATGCCCTGTCCGACCAGCAACGGGTGATCCCGCAGGCCGTCGCCGACGCCGGACGGCAGGGCATCGTCGTGGTGGTGGCAGCCGGCAACGGCAAGACCGCCGGTGTCGACGTCTACGGCAACGACGCGCTCGTCGTCGCCGCGACCGGCCCCGACGACCACCTCGCGAGCTACACCCAGCGCGGCACCGGCGTCGACCTCGCCGCACCCGGCGGCCAGCCGGAGGGCAACGGCTGCACCCCGGAGGACTGCGTGGTCTCCACGTGGTCCGACCGGTCCTACGCCGCCGACGCCGGCACCTCCATGGCGGCGCCGATCGTCGCCGGGGCCGCCGCGCTGCTGCTCGAGCAAAGGCCCGACCGCGGCCAGGAAGACGTGGTCAACACCCTCAAGCGCACCGCTCGGCCGCTGGAAGGTGCGGGCGCCGGCCGCGTCGACGTCCTGCTCGCGCTGAAGGGCCGCACACCGGACGTCACCGGGGCCACCGACGCCGGCGGCGCTCCTGTACCCGGTGGCGGCGCGGCCGGGGCAGCCAACGCCGACAACCCGTCGGTCGCGCGGGTGCTGCGTCCCGACGGCAGTCCCGAGAGCACAGCGCCCGGCACGACGCTGGCCGACGCCCAGAAGCCGGACGTCAACCGCGTCCTGCTCTGGACGGCGGTCGCCCTGGTCGGGCTCGTGATCGTCGCCCTGGTCGTCGTGACCCGCACGAGCGGCGGCGCTCCCGCCCTGGCCGGAGGTGGCTATGACGACCCCGGGCCTGGCGAGTACGACGAGCCGGGGCCCGGGGAGTACGTCGACCCCGAGACAGGCGACCTCGTCGACGCCCAGACCGGCGACATCGTGGACCCGGAGACCGGGGACCACATCGACCCGGAGACCGGCGAGTACATCGACCCGGACACCAGTGAGTACATCGACCCGGACACCGGTGAGGTGCTCGACGACGGCGGTTACGACGACGGGGCCTACGAGGGCACCCGCGCCGAACATCGCCGTTAGACCTCCCCGGAGCGTGACGAAGGGCCGCCCGCCGGAGCGGACGGCCCTTCGACAACCGCCTGAGCGGCTGACCGCTTACTGACCGGAGGTGGACCGGACGTCCTGCGCCCGGTTCTGCGCGGTGTCCTGCACCTCCGACGCCGACTGCTGCGCCTGGCCCTTGACCTCCTGCGCTGCCGACTGGGCGTGCGAGGAGACCTCCTGCCCGGCACTGGTCGCGGTCTCCTTGACGTCGGTGGCGCGGTCCGTCGCGGTGGACTGCACCTCGCTGGCGGCCGACTGTGCGGTCTGCTGCACCGAGGACACCGCCTCCTGGACCTGCGGCTGCAGCTCGTCCTTTACCTCGGTCGCCGCCTGCTTGGCGGTCTCCTTCAGCGGCTCGAGCAGCTTGTCCTTGTTCGCCGACAGCTGCTGCGCCGCCTGCTGCTCCGCGGAGGACGCGGGGATGAGCGACGACGCGAGCCAGCCGAGACCGAAGGCGATGATGCCGGCCGCGAGGGGGTTGCCCTGGGCGCGCTGCAGCGTCGCCTGCGGCGCGTTGCTGACCGTGCTGCTCACCGAACCCGCGGCGTCGGAGGCCTTGTCGCCCACGGTGCCGCCGGCCGCGCCGGCCTTGGCCGACGCGGTCTGCTTGGCGTCCTGAGCCGAGCCCATGACGCGGTCCTTGACGCCGACGGCGGCGGACTTGGCCGCGTCGACGCGACGGTTCACCACCTGAGAAGGACTGACCTTCTCGGTCAGCTGGTCGAGGTCGGTCCCGAGCTCGGCCCGGGTCTGCTCGATCTCACGCCTCAGCTGTTCCGGGCTTTTGCCCACTGGACATCCTCCTTGAGAGTTTCGACGGTCTGCGTCGGCGTGGGCGAGACGTTCTGCAGCTCACGACGACCTCGCAGGTAGAGCACGGCGGCGGCGATGCCGTAGAGCACGGTGACGACGAGAGCCGCGAGCGCGTGCGCGCCGGGACCCTCGCCGAACAGCTCGGCCAGCGCGAACATGACGGTCAGGGACAGGAACAGCACGGCGAAGTAGCCGGCACCGCCCGCGCCCCCGAGCATCCCGGCGGCCTTGCCGCCCTTCGACACCTCGGCCTTGATCTCGGCCTTGGCGAGCTCCAGCTCCTGGCGCATCAGCTTGGACAGGTCAGCGGTCACCTGCCCGACGATCTCCCCGACCGAGGCGTCGGAGACGTCACGGGTCCGGGGGCTCGTCGTGCGGACCGCCCCGCTCGGCGGATACGACTGCTCAGACACCTCGACCACCACCGGGTAGATCCCGGTTCATGTCCTCGCCGAACGGGTCGCCGTGCGTGACCGGCGGCGTGGTCCGGCCCGTCTCACGATTCGCGTCGCGGGTCGGATCGATGTCGCCGTAGAGCCCGTCCCGGGGCTGGTAGGGCTCCTCGATGATCGGCGCGACCGGAATCCGCGACTCGTACCCCGGCGGGGGCGTCGGGGTGCCGAAGCCGGGCTCGTCGGGCTCGATGTCGTCGAACACCAGGACCGGCGGCGGTGAGGCGGGGGCCGGGGCTGGGGTCGGCGGTGGGGCTGGGGTCGGAGCAGGCTGCGCGGCCGGCGCGGTCGGCAGCGAACCACTCGGGTTGGAACCGCCCGCGGTGCCGGGCGAGCTGGATGCACTGCTGGAGCCCTTGACGATCCGTCCCACGGCGAAGCCGGCCACGGCCGCGCCGAGAAGGAAGGCCCCGGGACGACGGCTCGCGAAGCTGCGGACGTCGTTCAGCAGATCGTTGGGCTGCTTGCGCTCGAGGTAGCTCGCCGCCGTCTGCAGCCGGTCGGCCGCCTGCCGGGTGAGGTCGCCGACCGGGCCCTCGGGTGCGCCGCGCCCCTCGGCCATGTCCGAGACGCCCTCGGCGAGCGAACGGATTCCGCCGGCAGCACGCTGCTGCTGGGCGCTCGCCTGCTCGTTGAGCTGCGTAACGAGGGAGTCCGCGAGCTGGCGGGCCTGCTGGCTCGCCTCGCCGACGACGTTCTGCGCCTGCTCGCGAGCGGTGGCGGCGACGTCGGATGCCGCATCGGCGGCGGTGTCCTTGACCTGGGCGGCCTGCTGCTGGGCGGTGTCCTTGACCGCGCCGGCCTGCGAGGCCGCCGTGTCCTTGACGTCGCCCGCCGAGGACGCGGCCTGGTCCTTCACGTCGCCGGCAGCGTTCTTCGCCTCGTCGCTCGCGGACGGGGGTCCGGGCGGTGGCGGGGTCGCAGGGCGGGGGGTGGGTTGCGGCGGCTGTGCCGCACCGGAGGCGGGCGGCGGGCCCGGGAAGACGCGGATGACGCCTTCCTCCGGGGGATGGGGAACGCCGGGGCCGGCCGATCCACCAACAGGTGGTTCGGGAGTCGTCATCGAAGGACGCACCTTCCAGAGTCGGGGGGCTTACGTCGTATGCAGGCGTAGGCCTCCCCACTTCTGGCAGGGCCGAACGACTTCTGTCCCGAAACCAGCCAAAGCGTCCTGGTTCACTTACTCCAGGTAGTCGCGCAGCTTCTGCGAGCGCGAGGGGTGGCGCAGCTTCGACAGCGTCTTGGACTCGATCTGCCGGATCCGCTCCCGGGTCACCCCGAACTCACGGCCGACCTCCTCCAACGTGCGCGGGTGGCCGTCGGTGAGGCCGAAGCGCAGCTGGATGACCTTCTTCTCGCGGTCGGAGAGGGTGTGCAGCACCGAGTCGAGCTGCTCCTGCAGCAGGATGAAGCTCGCCGCGTCGACGGGCACGACGGCGTCGGAGTCCTCGATGAAGTCGCCGAGGTGGGAGTCCTCCTCCTCACCGATCGGCGTCTCGAGGCTGACCGGCTCCTGGGAGACCTTCAGGATCTCGCGCACCTTGTCGGGCGTGAGATCCATCTCCTTGGCGATCTCCTCCGGCATCGGCTCGCGGCCGAGGTCCTGCAGCAGCTGACGCTGGATCCGGATGAGCTTGTTGATCGTCTCGACCATGTGCACCGGGATGCGGATGGTGCGGGCCTGGTCGGCGATCGCGCGGGTGATGGCCTGCCGGATCCACCAGGTGGCGTAGGTGGAGAACTTGTAGCCCTTGGTGTAGTCGAACTTCTCGACCGCGCGGATCAGGCCGAGGTTGCCCTCCTGGATCAGGTCCAGGAACAGCATCCCGCGTCCGACGTAGCGCTTCGCGATGGATACCACGAGGCGCAGGTTGGCCTCGACGAGCTTGCGCTTGGCGATCTGGCCGTCGCGCTCGATCAGGTCGAGCTCGCGGCGGAGCTTCGGCTCGAGCTTCTTGGTGGTGCCGGCGAGCTTCTCCGAGGCGAAGAGCCCTGCCTCGATCCGCTTGGCGAGGTCGACCTCCTCCTCCGCGGTGAGCAGCGGGACCTTGCCGATCTCCTTGAGGTACATGCGCACCGGGTCGGAGGTGGGCGTCTTCAGCGCGAGCGCCTCTTCCTCCTCCTTGCGGCGCTTCAGCTCGTCCGCGTCGTCCTCGGTGTTGCCGTCGAGGATCTCGATGCCCTCCTCGGTGAGCACCTGCAGCACGGCGTCCATCTGCTCGGGCGGCAACTCGGCCGCCTGCAGGGCGGCGCTGACGTCATCCGGGGTGAGGAAGCCCGCTTCCTTGCCCTTGGTGATGAGCTCCTTGACCTCGTCGACCTGAGCTTCTCGGGGAAGAACGGATGCAGTCGTCATCGCTCGGGCCTCGTTCTCCTTCACCGGTGTCTTCGATTTCACAGACTATGCCGTGCCTCTCCTGAGCCGGGGCCGTGTCATGCCGAACCGATACTGCGGTCGCTCAACTGCCGTTTGCGTTCCTCCAGGGCGATGAGTTCTCCGAACATGCGATTGAAGACGTCGGCCTCGGTCACCGGGTTGGTGCGCTGGAAGCGCGCCTTGACCTCGCGGATCCGACGGCTGATGTGCAGCTCCTGCAGCCGGTCGACGACGCTCGCGATGTAGTGCTCCTCGCCGTCGCCCGCGTAGCGCAGCGGCTCGACGGCCAGGGCCGGCACCAACCGCCGGGTTTCGTCGGAGGCGACGCCGGTGGCGACCCGGGCGATCCAGGCACCGACGTCGGTGGCGGAACCCACCCCTCCGGCGGCCACGATCGCCTCGAGCACCTCGCGATGGACGGGGTGGGTGAAGTGGACCTGCTCCAGCGCGTCGAAGGCCGGGCCGGCGAGCCCGGGGCGCTGCAGCGCGGCCTTGATGGCCTCGCGCTCGGCGCTGATCGCGGCCTCGTCGACGCTGCGCTCGCGCGGACGGACCGGGCGCTGCTCCGGCGTGCGCCCACCGTTGCGCGCGGCGTCGCCGGAGAACTCGCGCAGCTGGGCCTGGACCTGCTCGACCTCGAGGCCGAGCCAGCCCGAGAGCCGGACGGCGTACTGGTTGCGCAGCACCTGCTCCTTGATGCCCGCGAGCATCGGCACCGCGGCGCGCAGGGCGGCGGTGCGCCCCTCGAAGGAATCGAGATCGAAGGCCTCGATGGTGCCGCGCAGGGCGAAGTCGACCAGCGGCACCCGGCCCGCCACCAGCTCCCGGACGGCGACGTCGCCGGCGGCCTGCCGCAGCTCGCAGGGGTCGCGGCCTTCCCGTTCGATGGCGACGAAGGTCTGCACCACGAAGCGCTGGTCGAACTGCATCGCCTTGCGGGCGGCGTTGCGGCCGGCCTGGTCGCCGTCGAAGGTGAACACCACCTCGCCGCGGCTCTCGTCCTGGTCGTGCAGCAGGCGGCGCAGCAACTTCACGTGGTCCTCGCCGAAGGCGGTGCCACACGTCGCGACGGCGGTCTCCACCCCGGAGAGGTGGCAGGCCATCACGTCGGTGTAGCCCTCGACGACGACGGCCTGGGAGCGCGACGCGATGGCCTTGCGGGCCAGGTCGGCGCCGTAGAGCAGGTGGCTCTTCTTGAACAGGATCGTCTCGGGGGTGTTGAGGTACTTCGCCGTGATCTGGTCGTCGTCGTGCAGCCGCCGGGCACCGAAGCCGACGACGCCGCCCGTCGTCTCGCGGATGGGCCACACCAGCCGACGGTGGAACCGGTCGGTCGGCGTGCCGCGCGTGCCGATCTTCGCCAGGCCCGCGTCGACGAGCTCGTCGGTGGAGAACCCGCGGCCGCGCAGGTGCTTGGACAGCGTGTCCCAGCCGCTCGGGGCGTAGCCGACGCCGAAGTGCTCCGCGGCGGCACGGTCGAAGCCGCGCTCGGTCAGGAACGACCGGCCGATGCGCGCCTCGGCGGTGGAGAGCTGCTCGGCGTAGAACTCCGCGGCGGCCTTGATCGCCTCGGACAGGCGCTGCCGCTTGCCGGTCTCCCGGTTCGCGCCGCTGCCCCCGCCCTCGTAGGTCAGGGTCACGTTGTACCGGCCGGCGAGCTGCTCGACCGCCTCGGCGAACGACAGGCTGTCGATCTCGCGGATGAAGTCGATGATGTCGCCGCCGGCACCGCAGCCGAAGCAGTGGAACAGATTCATACTGGGGCGCACGCCGAACGACGGTCGCTTCTCGTCGTGGAACGGGCACAACCCGGTCATCCGGTCGCTCCCGGCGGGGCGCAAGGCGACCACCGAACCCACGACATCGACGATCGAGGCGGCGTCGCGCACGGCGTTCAGGCTGGCGTCACTGATCCTTCCCGCCACCCCGGGACCCCCTCGCTTCTCGCGACCGCCCGGGAAGAGTGCCCCGGGCCGGGTCTACCTCTGAGGGTATGTCGGATACGCCGTCAGCCTGGCCGCTGGCGGTGAATCTGTTGGCACAGCCGCTCGTGCCAGCGCACCGCGGAGATGTCGGTGAGGCGGGCCACCTGGTCGACGACCACCCGGAGCCGGGCTCCGTCGTCGCGCGCGTCCCGCCAGGCCGCCTGCAGGAGAGGCTCGAGGGGAGCGGGCGCCGCCTCGCGCAGCGCTCCCACCAGCTCGACGAGCAGCTCACGTTCACGGGTTTGGGCCTCCGCCACCCCGTCACGGTTCATCACCCAGCGCGCCGTCACCGCCTTGAGGACGGCGCACTCCGCTCGCTGTTCCGCCGGCACCACCAGGTCGGCGGCGTACCGCCGGAGCGGTCCCTCCCCGTACCGCTCGCGCGTGGCGAGCGCCGCCGCGAGCGAGAACCGCGCCGTCAACTCGCTGGTCATCGACTTCAGCGCGACGAGACCGGCTGCGCTCCCCGAGGCCCGGCCGCGCACCCACCACGGCGAGGCCCGTAGCCGCTCGACGGCCTCGAGGTCGCCGCCCTCGTAGAG
>JAVEDQ010000225.1 GCA_030840885.1 Frankiaceae bacterium | reverse complement strand
GCTCGGGGCAGGTTGCCCACGTGTTACTCACCCGTTCGCCGCTAACCCGAAGGTTCGCTCGACTTGCATGTGTTAAGCACGCCGCCAGCGTTCGTCCTGAGCCAGGATCAAACTCTCCATTGATGTTGTGTGGCCAGCGGCGCCCGAAGGCAACCACCAGCTACATCTATAGAGCGGTCCCTGGCGGGACCGTTTTCTTGTCCTGGCATGACGTCAGATCCGAGGATCGTTGGTCATGCCAGATTTAAAATCCGTCTCGTTCGTCGCCGTACATCCCGAGTGGAATGTCGTACGCTGAACCCAGACGGGGGTTGGCACTGACTTTCGGCACGCTGTTGAGTTCTCAAGGAGCGGGTGCGCACCGGCAACGGTCTTTCGGACCGTCTTCGGGGCAACTCGAACAACATATGGGCGGGAGCAGGGCCTGTCAACCGGCTGCAACCCAGTCCGTGAGGACCAGATCGGCGGCGCCAGGCGCTCCGTGCCGTCATCGAGACCGGCATCCCCGTGGCTGTTGATCGGCTCCGTGTTGTGCGGAGCCCCAGTCACCGGGCAACCCTTTGAAGTTAGCAGACGATCCGTGGCTCGTCCAGAAGCTCGAGCCGAAGCTCGTCAACGTCCGAGTGGAGGATGTGCCGATCGAAGTCGGCTCCACCGCCATCCGCGGGCTCTGCCGGCTTCCCGGCGGCCCGCCCTGCGGTGCGATCAGAAAGTTACGTGCTGGCTCCGAGCATCGTCAACTCGGCGAGGCGTGCCAGGTATCACTCAGCTTGTCACCCCGAGGCGCGACGTCGTGCTGTAACGGGCTCGTCATCAGCCGTTCGACTGCTCGTTGTCCCGGGAACCGCCCCGGGTGACCGCTGCGAGCGAGCGCCTGCCTTTGCGCAGGACGAGGAACCGGCCGTGCAGCCATGCCTGTTCGGGGACGGCGGCGTCGGCGTCGGTCACCCGCTCGTTGTTCACGTACGCCCCGCCCTGCGCGACCGCCCGTCGGACCTCGCCCTTGGAGGCGTACAGGCCGGTCCCGGTGAGCAGGTCGACGAGCGACGGAGCGGCCCCCAGGTCCACGTGCATCCCCGGCAACTCGGCCAGGGCTCCGGCCAACGCCCGCTCCTCGATCACCGACAGATCCCCGTCTCGGCTGAACAACGCCTGACTGGCGGCCTCGACCGCATCGGTCTCGGCCTGTCCGTGAACCAGCGTCGTCAGCTCCTGCGCAAGTCGACGCTGCCCGATCCGATCCTGGGGGCGCTCCACGCCCTGCGCGACCACGGCCTCGATCTCCTCGCGGCCGAGGAAGGTCAACTTCTTCAGGTACTGCTCGACGTCGCGATCGTCGGTGTTGATCCAGTACTGGTAGAAGGCGTAGGGCGAGGTGAGCTCCGGGTCGAGCCACAGGCTCCCCCCTCCGGTGCTCTTGCCGAACTTCTCCCCGGTCGCGCTGGTCACCAACGGCACCGTGAGCCCGTGGGCGGGCCGACCCTCGGTCCGACGGATGAGGTCGATGCCCGCGGTGATGTTCCCCCACTGGTCGCTGCCACCGACCTGGATGCTGCACCCCTCGCGGCGCAGCAGCTCCAGGAAGTCGTAGGACTGCAGGAGCATGTAGCTGAACTCCGTGTACGACAGGCCACCGGCGTCCAGCCGGCTACGGACCGAATCCTTCGCCAGCATCGTGTTGACGGGGAAGTGCTTGCCGACGTCGCGCAGGAAATCGATGGCCGACATCGGCGCCAGCCAGTCCAGGTTGTCGGCGAGCTTCGCCCCGTTCGGCCCGTCGTCGAAGTCGAGGAAGCGCTCGAGCTGCCCCGAGATCGCCTGCACGTTCTGACCGATGACGTCGAGGGTCTGGAGCACGCGCTCCGAGGCCCGTCCACTGGGATCGCCGATCATCCCCGTGGCCCCGCCCGCGAGCGCGATGGGCCGGTGTCCGGCGAGCTGGAAGCGGCGCAGGATCAGCAGCGGAACGAGGTTGCCGACGTGCAGGCTCCGCGCCGTGGGGTCGAATCCGCAGTAGACCGCCGCCTGCCCCTGGGCCAGTGTCTCCCGCAACGCATCGAGGTCTGTGGACTGGGCGATCAACCCGCGCCAGGCGAGCTCGTCGAGGATGTCGGTCACGCGTTCTTCTCCATCACCAACCGATTGTCGCCCAGTCCGGACCTGAGAGACCGGACGTGACCGGCGCCACGGTGGAGGGGCAGGATGCGCACATGACCGCTGCTGAGGAACCCACGTCGCTGGTGACCCGGGCCCGCCGCGCCGGCCTCGCGGATCTGCTCCACCGCAGCGCCCGCCGCTACCCCGACCGGACCGCGATCCTCGACGGCGGACGACGGCTCACCTTTGCCGAGTTCGACATCGCCGTCGACCGCACCGCGGCCGCGCTCGCCTCCCGGGGGCTGGTCTCGGGCGACCGGCTGGCGCTGCTGTCCCGCAACTGCTGGCAGTTCGCCGTCCTCGCCTTTGCGACCGCGCGCATCGGCGTCGTCCTCGTGCCCGTGAACTTCATGCTGCGCGACTCCGAGATCGCCTACATCCTCGGCCACAGCGGGGCCCGCGCGCTGGTCGCCGGCGCCGACCTCGCCGACACCGCCGCCTCGGCCCTTCGGATCGCCGGGACCCCAGCCGGCGTGCGGGGCTGGATCCGCGCAGCCGAGCAGGGCGGTGCGGCACCGGAGGGCTGGGAGGACGTCGACCGCTGGGCCTTCGGGGGCTCCGACGACCCGCCCGACGTCGACGTCGCCGACGACCAGCCGCTGCGCCTGATGTACACCTCCGGCACCGAGTCGCGTCCCAAAGGGGTGATGCTCGCGAGCCGAGCGCTGATCAGCCAGTACGTGAGCTGCATCGTCGATGGCGGGATGAGCGCCGACGACGTCGAGCTGCATTCGCTGCCGATGTACCACTGCGCGCAGCTCGACTGCTTCTTCTCGGTCGACGTCTACCTCGGGGCGACCAGCATCCTGTTGCCGGCGCCGGACCCCGCTCGCCTTCTCGCGACGATCGCGCGCGAAGGCGTGACGAAGCTGTTCTGCCCGCCGACGGTCTGGATCTCGCTGCTGCGTCACCCCGACTTCGACAGCACGGACCTCTCCACCCTGCGCAAGGGCTACTACGGCGCGTCGGCCATGCCGGTCGAGGTGCTGCGCGAACTGCGCCGGCGCCTGCCCGACGTCGAGCTCTGGAACTTCTACGGCCAGACCGAGATGTCCCCGCTCGCGACGATCCTGCGGCCGCACGAGCAGCTCGACCGGGCGGGCAGCGCCGGGCAGGCGGCACTGAACGTAGAGACACGGGTGGTCGACGAGTTCGACGAGCCCGTCCCGGCCGGCGAGATCGGAGAGATCGTGCACCGCAGCCCGCACGCGACCCTCGGCTACTACGAGGATCCCGACAAGACCGCCGAGACCTTCCGCAACGGCTGGTTCCACTCCGGCGACCTCGGGGTGATGACCCCCGACGGCTACCTGTCGGTCGTCGACCGCAAGAAGGACATGATCAAGACCGGTGGCGAGAACGTGGCCAGCCGTGAGGTGGAGGAGGCGCTCTACGAACTCGACGGGGTCGCCGAGGTGGCGGTCTTCGGTG
>JAVEDQ010000218.1 GCA_030840885.1 Frankiaceae bacterium | reverse complement strand
GGCGCGGGGCCGCCGGTCAGCCGCGGCGGCGAGGTCGAGTTGCCGCCGGGTGCGCTGCTCGCGCTCTACACCGACGGCCTCGTCGAGGACCGGACGCGCGACCTCGACGACGGCATCGCGATGCTCGCCGCCGAGCTCGATCGCGTCGACCACGTCGCAGACGAGGTGCCGGTTCGGCTGGTCTCGGCGTTGCTGCCCGACGGTCCGGACGACGATGTGGCGATGCTGCTCGTCCACGTCGAGTACGGCTACGAGGGCCGCTCCATCGACATCGAGGTGCCCCGCGGCGAGGAGGCGGTGCAGCAGGTCCGGGCCGCCGTCACCAGGGCCCTGGGCGATTGGGGCGTCCCGTCCGACGTCGTGGACGACGTCGAGCTGCTGGCGAGCGAACTGACCACGAACGCGATCATCTACGCCGTCGAACCCGTGCAGGTGCGGCTGCGGTCGAGCGCACGTCATGTCGTGCTCGAGGTCTACGACGCCGCGACCTATCTGCCGCGCCGCATGCGTCCGACTCCGGACGACGAACACGGCCGGGGGTTGCAACTCGTCGCGTTGCTCGCCGAGCGCTGGGGTACCCGTCCGACGGACGGCGGCAAGGCCGTCTGGTGCGTCGTCGCCCTCGAACCGGCGGCCGAGCCCGCCCTGCCCGTCTCGAACTCGTCCATCTAGGAATTCCGGCTCCTCAGCGAATGGGTGCCACGGCCGATGGGCCACCGCACGAAGCCGCTGCCGCACGCCAGGAGGTCTGTGAACCCGCATGCCTGCTGATGTCGAGCGTCGCCGGGTGGCGGCCCTGCGGGAGTACGGGCTCCTCGACCGGACCGCACCGCCGGAGATCGAGGCACTGGTCCGCGTGGCCGCCCAGATCGCCGGCGTCCCGACCGCAGCGGTGAACCTCATCGATGAGACGTGGCAGTGCGCGGTGGCACCGGTGGGCTTCGCCGGCGGGCGCTCGCCCCGCTCGGTCTCGTTGTGTGCGCGCCACTTCCTGAGCGGCAGGGTGGTGTGCGTCCCCGACGCCCGGTCGGTCCCCGACTACGCCGACAGCCCCTGGGTGACCGGTGCGCTGGGCAATGTGCGCTTCTACGCCTCCATCCCGCTGACCGGTGAGGACGGCGACGTCCTCGGCACCCTGTGCCTGTTCGACGTCGTGGAGCGGCACCTGGACGACGCCCAGCTCTCGGCCGTCCGCGATCTCGGCACGGTGCTGGTGGGGCTGCTCGAACGGCAACGGCAGGCCCGACGCAACGCCGCACTGGCGGTCGAGGCCGAGTCCCAGCGCGCGCGCTACTCGCTCGCAGTCCGTGAACTCGAGGCCCGCACCGAGCTGATCCGCGCGGTCCTCGACCGGGTCGAGGTCGCGATCGTCGCCGCCGGACCGGACGGTCGGCTCACCCTGTTCAACCGCGCCGCCTTCGAATGGCACGGTCTGCCGGCCGACGCCAGCCTGGAACCCGACGAGCAGGCCGGCCACTACGACCTCTTCGAGGCCGACGGGGTCACGCCGCTGCACCCGGACCAGGTCCCGCTGCGACGGGCCCTCGTCGACGGCGAGGTGCACGACATCGAGATCGTGCTCGCCCCAGCGGGGCTCCCGGCCCGCCACGTCGTCTGCTCCGGGCGGAGCATGGCCAGGGCCAACGGCACCCCGCTCGGCGCCGTCGTCGCGATGGCGGATGTCACCGCCGACCGCCGGCAGCGAGCCGCGCTCGAGGACGCGCACGAGCAGCTCTCACGTCGCCGCAGCGAGCTGGAGCGCTCCAACGCCGAGCTCGCCGACTTCGCCGCCGTCGCCAGCCATGACATGCGCTCCCCGCTGTCGGTCATCGACGGCTACCTCGCACTGCTGCTCGACGTCTACGGCGGCCAGATGGAGGCCAGGGCGAAGGACTGGGTCGGGATCGCCCGCACCGCCGTGGCCCGGATGCTCAGCCTCACCGAGGCGCTGCTCACCTACGCCCAGGTCGGGGGGTCGGTGCCGGTCCGTGCGCCCGTCGACGTGGAGGAGACGCTCGGGCAGGTGCTGCTCGACCTCGAGGCCCAGGTGGCCTCGGCAGGGGCGACGGTGCAGGCGGCCGGTCCGTTGCCCGAGATCGACGTCGACCCGGTGCTGTTCCGGCAGCTGCTGCAGAACCTCGTGGCCAACGCCGTGACCCACCGCGACCAGGATCGCCCCTGCCTGGTGACGGTCTCCGTCGCCGCCACCCCCCTGCCCGGCGGCCGGGGGTGGACCGTCTCGGTCGCCGACAACGGCCGCGGCGTGCCCGCCGAGCACCGCGACCTCGTGTTCGGCATGTTCACCACGGCCCACGCCGGCGACCGGAGTGGGACCGGTATCGGCCTGGCGACGTGCGCCCGCATCGTCGAGCACCACGGCGGTTCGATCTGGATCGAGGAAACGCCGGGTGGCGGCGCGACCGTCTGTTTCACCGTCCGCGGGGAGCAGGTTCCTGCCCCTGCTCCGGCCGTCGTGCCCGCCCGAGCCCGGCTGAGGGAAGACGAGTGTCACCGTCCGGTTCGGCTGTGACGTGGTGACGGTGCGTCACGATAGGTGCGGATAAGAGAATGATCGGCCCGGTGTCGCCTCGTCGACCGGGCACGAAGGGCGCGGTGGATTGTGATGACGGAGCCGCAGGACTCCTCGGTGCTCATCGAGCCCTACGGCGGCTTCGTGGAGGCCGCCCAGGGGTCGGTCGGTTTCCTGCACCGCACCATCGGGCTCGACCTCTGGCTGGTGACCGCCGTCGTGGAGGACCAGCAGGTCGCCGTGGCTGCCTCGCCCACCCAGCTGGTCCGGCCCGGTCAGGGCATCGCCTGGGAGGAAGGGTTCTGCAGCCGCATGTCGAGCGGGGCGGGACCGCGCGTCGCGCCGGTGACGGCGGATGTCCTCGTCTACGCGGATCGGACCTTCGGCCCGGCCATGCGGGTCTCGTCCTATCTCGGCGTCCCGTTGCTGCGGGGCGACGGCGGGCTGTACGGCACGCTCTGCGGGTTCGGGCTGAAGCCGCAGCCGCCGACGTTCGTCGCCAACCTCGCTCTGGTCGAGCACACCGCGCGGCTGCTCAGCACGATCCTGACCCAGGAGGGCGCCGCGGTGGCGAGCCAGCAGCTCATCGAGCGGGTGACCGAGGACAGCGAGCGGGACGTGCTGACGGGCCTGCTGAACCGGCGCGGCTGGGAACGCG
>JAVEDQ010000206.1 GCA_030840885.1 Frankiaceae bacterium | reverse complement strand
CCCGCATGGCCCTGTTGCCGCCGCAGGTGAGCCTGCCGCATCTGCCACGGCCGCGCCTCAAGCCACCGCACCTCCCGCCGGCGCTCAGCCGGGCGATGCCCCGGCTCATCGAACCGCTGGGCAAGATCCCTGGCTTCCGCCGCATCGCCAGCGAGCTCGCCATCGACCACTACGCGACGGCCGCCCTGCCGCGCCCGCGACCGCTCACGATGCAAGGCTCGTACACGACGTGGCGTGGCCTCACCGACCGGACCTGGACGGGTCGGCACCTACCGCCGAGGGAGGACCAGTCGACGCTGCCGGACCCCGCCGCCGTCGTCGACCTGTTCCGGCGGAAGAGCTTCCAGCCCTCCACCGACACCAGCGTCATGTTCATGTTCTTCGCGCAGTGGTTCACCGACAGCTTCCTGCGCACCAGCCGGGCCGACCCGCGCCGTAACACCAGCAACCACGAGATCGACCTGTGCCAGGTCTACGGACTCAGCGAGGTCCAGACGCAGCTGCTGCGTGCCCATGCCGGCGGCCGGCTGAAGACGCAGCAGATCGACGGCGTGGAGTACCCGGTCTTCCTGTTCGAGCCGCGGCCGCCGGGGGAGCCGGCGGCGCCACTGCGGGTGAAGGAGGAGTTCACGGGCCTGCACGACGACCGGTTCCTCATCGACGTCATCCTCGGCGGCGCCACGGCCGAAGCGGCCGACGCCGTGTTCGCGGTCGGGCTCGAGCACGGCAACGCCACCCTCGGCCAGACGATGATGAACGTCGTCTTCTTCCGCGAGCACAACCGCGTCGCCGGGCATCTCGCCGACGCCTACCCGGCGTGGGACGACGACCGGCTGTTCGAGACGGCCCGCAACATCATGATCGTCCTGACGCTGAAGCTCGTCGTCGAGGAGTACATCTGCCACATCGCGCCGTTCGACTTCCCGGTCGAGCTGGTGCCGGGCATCGCCTCCGGCGCCCGCTGGAACCGCTCGAACTGGTGTGCCGTCGAGTTCGACCTGCTCTACCGCTGGCATCCGCTCGCGCCCGACGAGGTCCCGGGCGACGAGGCCGCAGGCGAGACGGCGCTCGGCCCGGGGCAGTTCATCAACAACAACCCGCTGGTGCTCGCGCACGGCGTCGAAGCGCTCATGGCGCAGTGCTCCCGCGCCCGCGCCGGACGGATCGGCCTGCACAACACGCCGTGGTACCTCACCGACCGGTCCACGCCGGATCGGCCGTCGGTCGAGGAACGGTCGGTCGCGCTGATGCGCACGGCGCAGCTCGCCTCCTACAACGACTACCGCTGCGCGTTCTCCCTGCCGAAGGTGAAGAGCTTCGAGGAGCTCACCAAGGATGCGGCGACGCTGGCCGAGCTGCGGAGCCTGTACCGGACCGTCGACGACGTCGAGTGGTACGTCGGCATCTTCGCCGAGGACTACCCCGACTACTGCCTGATGGGCGAGCTGATGACCACGATGGTCGCCCACGACGCCTTCACGCAGGCGCTGACCAACCCGCTGCTCGGGGCCCGCGTGTTCAACGACGAGACGCTGTCCCCGCTCGGGATGCAGATCTACGAGAGCACCGGCTCGCTGCGCGAGATCGTCGCCCGGAATGCGGCCGACCCGGAGGCGGTGACCGTCCGCTTCAGCTGTTGAGCTGGCCGTGGCGGTCCGTGCGATAGTGCACCTATGAACCGGCTTCGGGGGAAGCGGCGGTCGCAGCGCACCGCCGTGGTGGTCGCGGGCGTCGCCACCGCCATCGCTGCCGGCACGGGCGGCACCCTTGCCGTTCTCAGCGCGGACGGTTCCGCCCCCACCCCAACCCCCACGGTCGCGGCGCCCGTCGCCCGCACGGTTCCCGCCCCGGTCGTCCCGGCGACCGCCCGAGCACCGAAGCCCGACAGCCGGTCGACGGTGGTCGCGGCACCGCGCGGCGTCGCCATCTTCGACGCTCCGGGCGGCCACCCTCGCCTGACCCTGCCCGGGCGCACGCAGCTCGGCGCCACGCAGACACTCCTCACGGCCGGGGCCCGGACTGTGGGAACCCGGACTGTGGGAACCCGGACTGTGGGGACACAGGGCGACTGGTGGCAGGTGCTGCTCCCCGTCCGGCCCAACGGTGCCACCGGCTGGGTGCGGAAGGCCGACGTGCAGGCGAGCACGATCACCACCCGCATCGAGATCAACCTGGGCGCCCACCGGCTAACGTTCGTCCGGGACGGCGCCGTCGTCGCCCGCTACCCGGTCGCGGTGGGCACGCGCCGCACCCCGACCCCGGTCGGCCGTTTCTTCGTCAACGAGAACCCTGCGACCGGCAACCCGTCGGGCGCCTACGGCCCCTACGCGCTGGGCCTGTCCGGGCACAGCGACGTGCTCCAGCAGTTCGGGTCCGGCGACGGCGTGCTCGGAATCCACGGCACCAACGAGCCGTCGAGCATCGGTACCGACGCCTCGCACGGCTGCGTCCGGCTCCGCAACGCCGACATCACGGCGCTCTACCGCGCGACCCCGCTCGGCACGCCCGTCGTCGTCACCTGACGGGTGTGCCGGTTCCGACCTAGCAGGTAAGCCGGTCGGTCACGGGGTCGTCTTGGCGACCGCCTTCGCCATCGCGGCCTCCCCTGCCCGGTTCGGGTGCACCGGCGCCGCGTCGCCGACCGGGAGGAGCGGCTCGACGTAGCGGACGACCGGCAGCTTGCAGGCGTCGTGGCCGATCGTCGGCGTGTAGGTGTCGGCGTAGCGCGCACCGTTGGCGGCAGCCGCTGCCTTCAGCATCTGGTTCAGCTGCTGCTCGACGCCGCGGAGGTAGCCGACGTCTGTCGGGGTCAGCGGCAGCTGCGGGTAGCAGGCACCAGCCTCCGGCAGGATCGCCGGGTACCCAGCCACCGAGGTCGAGGCCGACGGCGAGCGCCGCTTGATCTCCTGCAGCACCTTGTCGACCTTCGGCCGGGTGGCGGCGATGCGAGCCGCCAGCTGGTCGGTGCCGCCGGCGGTGTAGAAGGCCTTGCAGGTCTTCGGCCCGCTCTGTGTCGGCCCGGTCGGGGTGATGGCGACGCAGTTCTCGATGATCCCCGTGAAGCCGATGTCGTTTCCGC